>JAAZBK010000252.1 GCA_012513855.1 Acidimicrobiales bacterium | reverse complement strand
TGGCTGTGGCCTCCTCCTCGGAGATGCCCCGCTGGCGGCAGTAGAAGAGCTGGTCCTCGCCGATGCGCGAGGTCGAGGCTTCGTGCTCCACCTGGGCGGAGTCGTTCTTCACCTCGATGTAGGGGAAGGTGTGGGCGCCGCAGTCGCTCCCGATCAGCAGGGAGTCGCACTGGGTGTGGTTGCGGGCTCCCACCGCCGAGCGCAGGACCTTCACCTGACCCCGGTAGGTGTTCTGGGAGCGACCGGCCGAGATCCCCTTGCTCAAGATGGTGCTTGTGGTGTTGCGGCCGATGTGGATCATCTTGGTGCCGGTGTCGGCCTGCTGGCGGTTGTTGGTGACCGCCACCGAGTGGAACTCGCCCACCGAGTCGTCGCCCTGGAGGATGACGCTCGGGTACTTCCAGGTGATGGCCGATCCGGTCTCGACCTGGGTCCAGGAGATGCGCGACCGCTCGCCCTGGCAACGGCCCCGCTTTGTGACGAAGTTGTAGATGCCGCCCTTGCCGTCGGCGTCGCCCGGGTACCAGTTCTGCACGGTCGAGTACTTGATGTGGGCGTCGTCCATGGCCACCAGCTCGACCACCGCGGCGTGGAGCTGGTTCTCGTCGCGCATCGGCGCCGTGCACCCCTCGAGGTAGCTCACGCTGGAGCCCTCCTCGGCCACGATGAGCGTGCGCTCGAACTGTCCGGTGTCGGCCGCGTTGATGCGGAAGTAGGTCGAGAGCTCCATCGGGCACGCCACCCCCGCGGGGATGTAGCAGAACGACCCGTCGGAGAAGACGGCGGCGTTGAGGGCGGCGAAGAAGTTGTCACGAGGACCCACCACCGACCCGAGGTGCTTGCGCACGATCTCTGGGTGATCGCGCACCGCCGAGGAGAACGAGCAGAAGATGACGCCGGCCTCGGCCAGCTGGGACTGGAAGGTGGTGGCCACCGACACCGAGTCGATGATGGCGTCGACGGCCACGCCCGAGAGGCGCTCCTGCTCGGCGAGTGAGATGCCGAGCTTGTCGAACATCGCCCGCACCTCGGGGTCGACCTCGTCGAGGCTCTTGGGAGCGGGTCCCTTCGGCTTGGGTGCGGCCCAGTAGTGCATGTCCTGGTAGTCGATGGGGTCGATCTCCAGGCGCGGCCAGGTGGGCTCGTCGAGCGTGAGGAAGTGCCGGTAGGCCGACAGGCGCCACTCCAGCAGCCAGTCCGGTTCCTCCTTGCGGGCCGAGATGAACCGGATGACGTCCTCGTTCAGGCCCTTGGGGGCCACCTCGGTGTCGAGGTCGGTGTGGAAGCCGTACTGGTACTCACGGGCGATGACGGCCTGGACTGCATCCTCGGGAGCGACGGCGGCCTCGGGCGCGGCCGGATCCACGGGGGTGAACAGCGGCGCCTCGGTCAGCTCGGCGGTGCGGGTGGAGGGGGAGTTCATTCGACCTCGATGAAGATGCACTCGCCGGGGCACTCCTCGGCGGCCTCGATGACCGCCTCGATGCTGCCTTCGGGAACACGAGCCATTCCCTCTGCCCCGGCTGGGTTGGTGATCCCGTCGAAGAGCTTCTCCTCGCCGAAGTGCTCTGCCGACTCCTTCACGTAGTAGAGACCGTCGTCCTGGCCGAAGAACGTCTCGGGTGCGATCTCGGCACAGAGCCCGTCTCCCGTGCACAGGTCCTGATCGATCCAGACCTTCATCGCTTTCCTCCTGGTGGTGGCGGTCGAGGTGAATATATCCAGCAGTTAGTAGAAAAACCATAACGGGTCTGAAGACGAGATCCCAGGCTTTTCACCGACCATCCTGGTCTCCCGGGGCGCGTTTGGCGAAGATCAGCCCGATCGTGCGCACGTGGCGTCAGGTGTCGACCACGTCGCGTGTCGTCGTGACCTGAATTGCGTGGCTTGTCGATGAACTCCGGTCAACAGCACGCATGAAGTCGTCGAGATGGGGCATGATGCAGGTCTCGCTATGAGTTCGGAAGACGTCGGAAAGCTCTACCCGGCCGCCAAGGCCGTGCTCTCGCCGCTCTTCCGCGCGGCATGGGAGTTCGACATCCGAGGGCTGGAGAACATCCCCGAAGACGGTGGCGCGATCCTGTGCCCGAACCACACCTCGGTGCTCGACTCCTTCTTCGTGCCCGCGATGTTGCCCCGCCGGGTCACCTACGTCGGCAAGGCCGAGTACATGGACAGCTGGAAGACGCGCCGGCTCTTCCCCGCCCTGGGCATGATCCCGATCGACCGAACCGGGGGAGACGCGGCCGAACGAGCGCTCGCCACCGCCCAGCGCGTCCTCGAGCGCGGGGAGCTGTTCGGGATCTACCCCGAGGGCACGCGCAGCCGAGACGGTCGCCTCTACCGCGGCAAGACCGGCCCGGCGCGGTTGGCCCTGCGGGCGAACGTGCCGATCATCCCGGTGGGGATCAAGGGCGCTCGCGAGGTCATGCCGCCCGACGCCCGGTTCCCCCACCTGCGGATGCCGGTCACGATCACCTTCGGCGAGCCGATCGACATCTCCCGCTACGCAGACCGCGCCAACGACCACCTCGTCCTCCGCCAGATCATCGACGAGGTCATGTACGAGATCCGGGAGCTCTCCGGCCAGGAGTACGTCAACGAGTACGCCTCGAAGAGCAAGCCCGAGGTCGAGTCTCCGGAGGTCACAATCGACCTCCGGACCGACGAAGCCGCTGGCGGCGCCGACGTCGCCACCGCTGGACCGGAAGAGACCGACGAGGTGGGCGAGGTCGAGGCCGGCACCAGGGGAGGCGACGAGCCGGTCCCCGCCGGGCGCGGTCACGGTCGCAACGGGTCGCCCCGCAGCGGTGGCAGGCCGCCCGCAGACCGACGTGGCGATCGCGAGTCTGACTTCACCCAGGTCACCCGGCCCCGGTCGTCGGCCGACGTGTTGCGCAACCCGCCGAGGCGGGCCCACCTGGCCGAGAAGACCGCCGGCTAGGCCACGCACCCTGTCCGAACGGTGGCGCAACCACCTTCGGGCCAGCGGGGGAGCGCGCCTACGATCCGCTCCATGGCCGACATCGACATCACGCTCCCGGACGGTTCCGAACGATCGGTCCCCGCCGGTACCACCGTGGTGGGTCTGGCCGCCTCGATCGGATCCCGGCTGGCCAAGGACGCGGTCATCGGCGTGGTGAACGGCACCGAACGAGACCTGAACTGGGTCCTCGAAGCCGGCGACAAGGTGGAGATCGTCACGGCGTCGTCGGAGCGGGGCCTCTACACGATCCGCCACTCCACCACCCACGTGATGGCCCAGGCGGTGCTGGAGCTGTTCCCCGGCGCCACGTTCGCCATCGGGCCACCGGTGGAGGACGGCTTCTACTACGACTTCGAGCTCGCGCCGGGTCCCGACGGCAAGCCGGCCACGTTCGTGCCCGAGGACCTCGAGCGCATCGAAGCTCGCATGCGCGAGATCCTCGCCGAGTCGCAACCCTTCGTCCGCGACGAGATCCCCGACGACGAGGCGCGTCGAGTGTTCGCGGGGCACCGCTTCAAGCTCGAGATCATCGACGGCGAGGCCGACGATCCCACCTCGGCCACGGCATCGGGCCTGGTGCGCACCTACGAGAACCCGCCGTCGCAGCCGTGGGCCGAGCCGGCGTTCGCGGGCTACCCGGGGTTCATCGACCTGTGCCGGGGCCCGCACGTACCCGACACCGGCCGCTTCCTCGGCCACTTCAAGCTCATGCGCATCGCCGGGGCCTACTGGCGTGGAGACGAGCACAAGCCCATGCTCCAGCGCATCTACGGCACGGCGTGGGCCTCCAAGAAGGACCTCGAGGCCCACCTGCACCGGCTCGAGGAGGCCGCCAAGCGCGACCATCGCAAGCTGGCCAACGAGCTCGACCTCCTCAGCTTCCCCGAGGAGCTGGGTGGAGGCTTGGCGGTGTGGCACCCCAAGGGCGGGATCGTGCGCAAGCTCATGGAGGACTACTCCCGCGAGCGCCACGCCAGCGGCGGCTACGAGTTCGTCTACACGCCCAACATCGCCAACGGGAAGCTGTTCGAAGCCTCGGGTCACCTGGGCTTCTACAAGGACGGCATGTACCCGCCCATGGAGATGGACAACGGCGAGTACTACCCCAAGCCCATGAACTGCCCGGGCCACAACCTCATCTTCGACGCCCGACAGAGGTCCTACCGCGAGCTCCCGCTGCGGCTGTTCGAGCTGGGCACGGTGTACCGCTACGAGAAGTCCGGAACCCTCCACGGGCTCATGCGCATCCGGGGCTTCACCCAGGACGACAGCCACATCTACTGCACGCCCGAACAGGCCCACGACGAGATCCGCAGCCTGCTCGGCTTCGTCCTCTCCGTGCTGCGAGCCTTCGGCTTCGAAGACTTCGATGCGAGCCTCTCCACCCGTCCGGCCAAGGCCGAGACGGTGGGTACCGACGAGGGCTGGGCCGAGGCCACCGCGAACCTGCGCTCAGCGCTGGAGGCCGAGGGCCTCGAGTTCGACGTCGACGAGGGCGGTGGCGCCTTCTACGGCCCCAAGATCGACGTGAAGGTCCGCGACGCCATCGGCCGGAGCTGGCAGCTCTCCACCATCCAGTACGACTTCAACATGGCTGCGCGGATGGGCCTGGAGTACGTGGGCGAGGACGGCGGCCGGCACACGCCGATCATGCTCCACCGTGCCCTCTTCGGTTCCGTGGAACGGTTCTTCGGCGTGCTCCTCGAGCACTACGCAGGGGCGTTCCCCACCTGGCTGGCGCCCGTGCAGGTACGGGTGCTGCCGGTGCGAGACGACCACAACGGCTACGCCCGTGAGGTGGTGGCCGAGCTGGCCGCCCTCGGGATCCGGGCCGATGGCGTCGACGCCTCCGAGAAGCTCGGCAACCGGATCCGCAAGGGCAAGGGCGAGAAGATCCCCTACATCCTCGTGGTGGGCGACGACGACGTGGCATCCCGCACCGCAGGCGTCAACCCCCGCGGCGGGGAGGTGGAGCGCGACGTGCCCATCGACCAGTTCGCCCAGCGGGTGGTCGATGAGGTCCACCACCAGGTGAACGTGGCCCGGTGACGGGTTCTGAGGAGCCGGCCGAACCTGAGACGGCGGCCCAGGCGGGAGGGGGGCCGGGGGCCGGCATGGCCCGGCTCTGGGCTGGCTGGCGCACCACCTACATCGCGCGGGTGAGCACCGACGACGCCGAGGTCCGGCCCGACGGTTCGGGCCGGTCGCTGTTCGAGCGCATATTCGCCAGCGACCTCCCCGATCACGAGTCGGGCGTCCTCCACCGCGGAGACCGCTGCTTCGCGGTGCTCAACGCGTACCCGTACGGGTCGGGCCACCTCATGGTCCTGCCCCAGCGGGCGGTGCCCGACCTGGGCGACCTCGACGCGGAGGAGGCAGCCGAGCTGTGGGAGACCGTCCACGACGCGGTGGCTGCCATCCGGGAGGCCTACCGGCCCGACGGCGTGAACGTGGGCCTCAACCTCGGCGTGGGCGCCGGCGCGGGCGTGCCCGATCACCTCCACGTCCACTGCCTGCCCCGCTGGGCGGGCGACACCAACTTCATGACCGCCGTGGCCGAGACCCGAGTGCTGCCCGAGCCGCTCCTCGTCAGCTGGACCAAGCTCTCCGAGGCCTGGCCCCACCGCGGCTGAAGATCGACCCGGGCGCCCCGGCCCGGGTTGGGGGCGGACTCGGCTGGATCGCTACGGTCGACGGCGATGGTCGACGAGCAGAACCACCCCGCCAGCACCGGCGACGTCGACGACGACGACCTCGCCGCGACCCCAGGTGGGACATCCGACGACGAGGTCCGCGACGAACTGCCCGAGGACCTGAACGTCTCGGAGTTCGTGGGTCCCTACGTCTTCCCGAACAACAACCGCCGTCGTGTCCCCGGCTACCTCTACATCGGCATCGGGATCCTCTGCATCGGCGCCTACCTCGTGGTGGGCGACGGCGCGGTGCTTGTCAACCGCGGCTACCTGTTCGGTGGCGCGGCGCTGATCCTCATCGGCGCCTACCACCTGGTGGCCGGGTGGAACCTCGACGTCGACGAGCGAGACGCGCTGGTGGCTGCCACCCGCCAGGTCGCCTTCCCGGTGGGCCACGCCTCGGCCCAGCTGGGCTGGCGCGGCCTGCGCAGCCGGCCCACCTGGCGGATCCTGCTCTACTCCGCCGAGAACCCACCCAAGACCCGTGGGCTGGTGCTGGTCGACGGCGTCGACGCCGAGATCATCGACTGGTTCACCGAGGAGAACCCCGAGGACTGGTCCGACCTCGACGGCGACCTGAGTAGCTAGCCGACCTGATCGCGGATCGTGTGGGCACCTGGCGGGTCGGACGACGGTGGTGTGCCCAGGCGATCGGTGGTGGTGCTGAACGTCGGCTGGCGCGGGTAAGACTTAGGAACGCGTTGCTGAAGTGCTAACTTCTGCAAGCACACGTCCCCTTGGAGGAGACACCATGTTCGACGGCCACTTCCGAGCCGACGCCGAACGCACCCTGAAACCGGTGGGTCAGCAGCTCAAGCGAACCGGCGTCAGCGCCGACCACCTAACCATCCTCGGTGTCGTCATGGCGCTGGGCGCTGCCGTGGCCATCGGCAACGGCGCGCTGCGCCTCGGTCTCGTCCTCCTGGTGCTCACGGCTCTTCCCGACGTCCTCGACGGCGCGGTGGCCAAGGCATCGGGTACGGCTTCGCCGCGCGGTGCCTTCTTCGATTCGGTGGCCGACCGCTTCACCGACGCCCTGTTGCTCCTCGGCGTGGCCTGGTACCTCTCCACCAACCATCCCGGTCGGATCGCGCTCCTTCCCATGGCCGTGCTCGGCGCCTCGATGCTCATCTCCTACGAGCGGGCCAAGGCCGAAGCACTCGGCTACGAAGCCAAGGGCGGTCTCATGGAGCGGGCCGAGCGCCTGATCATGTTGGGGATCGGCCTGCTGTTCAACCAGTTCCTGATCCCGATCCTGTGGGTGATGCTCGTCGGCACGCTCTTCACGGCGGCCACCCGCTTCATCAAGGTCTGGACCCAGGCCACCGCGTCGGTCCCGGTCCTTGCCAACCGGTCGCGCGAGCGCTCGCGGGCACGTGCCCGCCGTCAGGATCGACGGGTGGCTCGTTCCACCACCCGCCAGGTGCGCCGCCGCACGCAGCTGCGTCCGCCGCGCTGACGTAACCGGTGGCTCTTCACCCGGCGTACGCCGCGTACCGCGCGGGCGATGCCGTGGCGCGTGCGCTCCCGGCGCGCTCGGTCGGATCGACCGCTCGCGGGGTGGGATGGATCGCGGCGCGGGCCATGCGGGGTCGCCGGGAGATGGTGGAGCGACACCAGCTGCGGGTGCGCCCCGACCTGAGCGACCACGAGCTGAAGGCAGCGGTCGACCACGTCTTCACCAGCTACGCCCACTACTGGATCGAGTCGTTCCGCCTCCCCACCGTGGGAGCTGCCGAGCTCGATCGGGGCATGAGCCACGATGGCCTGCACCACCTCGAGGCCGCGCTCGACGGCGGGAGCGGCTGCATCCTGGCCCTGCCGCACCTGGGCGCATGGGAGTGGGCGGCGTTCTGGTTGACCACGGTCCAGCAGATGCCGGTGACCGCGGTGGTCGAGGCGGTCGAACCGCCCGAGCTGGCCGAGTGGTTCGTGGGTCTGCGGGCCAAGCTCGGCATGGAGGTCGTACCGCTCGATTCCAAGGCGGGAACGGCGTCGACCCGGGCCCTCAAGGAGAACCGGGTGCTCGCCCTGCTGTGCGACCGCGACGTGGCCGGGGGAGGGGTGGAGGTCGAGTTCTTCGGCGAGCGGACCACGCTGCCGGCTGGTCCGGCCACCCTCGCCCTCCGCACCGGGGCACCCTTGGTGCCGGCCGTGATCTACTTCTCCGATTCCGGGCACCACGGCGTGGCCCGACCAGCGCTCGACACCAGCCGCAGGGGGAAGCTCCGCGACGACGTCGCCCGGATCACCCAGGACCTGGCGGGAGAGCTGGAGGTCATGATCCGTGCGGCCCCGGAGCAGTGGCACCTCCTCCAGCCGAATTGGCCCAGCGACCAGATCGACCGAGACTGACGTCGTGCGAATCGGCATCGTCTGTCCGTACAGCATCAGCATCCCGGGCGGAGTCCAGGAGCAGGTGATCGGCCTCGCCCGGGCGCTGCGGGCCAGGGGCCACACTGCACGCGTCCTGGCGCCGTCCGACGGACCGCCTCCCGATGGCTGGGTGACCCCGCTGGGCAACTCGATACCCACCGCGGCAAACGGATCGGTCGCCCCGATCGCTCCGGATCCGTCGGCGCAGCTACGGCTGATCCGGGCGGTGCGCGACGAGGGCTTCGACGTCCTGCACCTCCACGAGCCGATGGTCCCCGGTCCGTGCATGACCGCCTGCTTCATCAAGCCCACGCCGCTGGTGGCAACCTTCCACGCCGCGGGGAACCATGCCTCCTACCAGTACCTGAACCCGGCACTCAGGTGGTTGGCCGGGCGAATCGACGTGCGTGCCACCGTCTCCGCCGAGGCCGAGGCGCTGGCGGTGACCCACCTGGGCGGGACCTACGAGCGGTTGTTCAACGGGATCGAGGTCGACCGGTTCACCGCCGTCGAGCCGTGGCCTACGAGCGCGCCGACCATCTTCTTCCTCGGCCGCCACGAGGAGCGCAAGGGGCTCGACGTCCTGCTGGAGGCGCTTCCCAACCTGCCTGCCGACATTCGGATCTGGATCGGTTCCGACGGTCCCGACACCCAGCGGCTGAAGCTGCGCTACGCGGGGGACCCGCGGCTCGAGTGGCTGGGCCGGGTCACCGACCTCGAGAAGCGACGACGACTCCGGGCCGCCGACGTGTTCTGTGCTCCGTCCACCCACGGAGAGTCCTTCGGCGTGGTGCTGTTGGAGGCCATGGCCGGCAGCGCGGCGATCGTCGCCTCGGACCTCAGCGGCTATCGCCTCGTCGCACGACCCGACCGCGACGCGCTCCTCGTCCCGCCCCGCGATCCCGACGCCCTCGGGGAGGCGCTGAACCGGGTGCTGGCCGACGCCACGCTCCGGCAGTCGTTGGTGAAGGCCGGTCTCGAGCGCGCGGAGGAGTTCTCGATGCTCCGCCTGGCCGATGCCTACCTCGACCTCTACCGCCGGGTGAGCACTCCCGCCCGCCAGTCGCGCGGCTGGCGGTCGAGGCGACACCGACGCTGACGCGCTGATGACCGATGACCGATGACCGGGGGCCACTCTCGTAGAGTGGCGCGGCGCCGTAGCCGACAGGCGGCCGGGTCGCCGATGCGTGGCAGCCGGAGCAGGCGTCCCGTCCCCAGAGAGAGCGAGCCCCAGCATGAGAATCCTGTTGATCGTCGTGGCGATCGTCGTGGTGCTCACGTTGGTCGACGTGTTCTTCTACAACAAGCTCGTGAAGCTGAGGAACAAGGTCGAGGCCGCCTGGGCCCAGATCGACGTGCAGCTGACCCGGCGGTCCGAGCTCATCCCCAACCTGGTCGAGACCGTGAAGGGCTACGCGGCTCACGAGCGGGCCACGCTCGAGGCGGTGGTGAACGCCCGCAACTCCGCGGTGGCGGCCGAAGGCCCACACGACAAGGCCGAGGCCGAGAACGTCCTGAGCGGAGCGCTCAAGTCGGTGTTCGCCCTGGCTGAGAGCTACCCCGACCTCAAGGCGAACCAGAACTTCCTCAACCTGCAGGAGACCCTCACGGGCACCGAGGACAAGGTCGCCTACGCGCGGCAGTTCTACAACGACACCGTGAACGAGTACAACACCAAGATCGAGACCGTGCCGTGGTCGGCCATCGCCCGCACCTTCAAGTTCACCGAGCGCGAGTACTTCGCCGCCGGTGGCGAGGCGCGCGGCCCGGTCGACGTCGACTTCTGATCGCCCGGCAGGTTCGCAACACGTGTACGACGAGGTAGCCAGCAACAAGCGTCGATCCGCAGCCCTGGTGGCGGTCTTCGTGGCCATGACCACCCTCGTGCTCTGGGTGGCGATGCAGCTGATGGGCGCAACGGGCATCGGGGTCATCGGTGTGGCGGCGGTGGTGTCGATCGCCGCCGCGTGGGTGGCGTACTGGAAGTCCGACACGGTTGCGCTGCGCATGAGCCGTGCCGTCGAAGCCGATCCGGTGGAGCACGCTCGCCTCCACAACCTGGTCGAGGGCCTGTGCATCGCGTCGGGGCTGCCCAAGCCCCGGATCTACGTGATCGACGACGTGGCGCCCAACGCCTTCGCCACCGGCCGAAACCCCAGGCACGCGGCCATAGCGGTGACCACCGGCCTGCTCGACAAGATGAACCGGATCGAGCTGGAGGCGGTGCTCGCGCACGAGCTCAGCCACATCAAGAACTACGACGTCCTGGTGGCCACCCTCGCCGTCACCATGGTCGGGCTGCTCGCCCTGGTGTCCGACTTCTTCATCCGCTTCATGTGGTGGAACGGCGGCCGCAGGGGTCGCAACGATCGCGAGGGCGGTGCCGCTCCGGCGCTGGCGATCTTCGGGTTCGCGCTGCTCGTCCTGGCCCCCTTGATCGCCAAGCTCCTGCGGTTCGCCGTGAGCCGTGGGCGCGAGTCGCTGGCCGACGTGTCGGCCGTCGAGATGACGCGCTACCCGCCGGGGATGATCTCGGCGCTGGAGAAGCTGCGAGACGACACCACGGTGGTGCACGCCAGCTCGCGCGCCACCGCTCACCTCTGGATCGAGGCTCCCGTCGCCCGAGTCGAGCCCGAGGGCCGGCTCTCGAAGTGGAACCGGCTCTACGACACCCACCCGCCGATCGAGCAGCGCATCCAGGCCCTGCGAGAGCTGTAGGCGCAGGTTCGGGCGATGCGGCCGAGCGCCCCCTCAGGGCCCGGCCGCGACCCCGGATCGGACCCCGACGTGAAATAGGGTGCGTCGTCCTCTAACCGCCGAGCCGGCATCGACGACCATCGTGTCGACACCTGGCTGGCTCGACGGGAAGGCCGCCTGTGACTTGTGGCGGCATCCACCGGAGGCCCGTTTCCCTGCTGCAGGCTGGATCTCATGTCTCCCCGTCCGAACCTCCCACCCCGCAACGTCCTGATCGGCATCGCCGTCGCAGTGGTCGTGCTGGTGGTGGCGGCCGTGGCCGTGGCCATGGGGGGCGACGACGAGACGGCGGCTCCGGCGTCCAGCTCCACCTCGGCCAGCACCACCACCACCGAGCTGCTCACCACCACCACCGAACCCGACACCGGTCCCCGGGCACCGCTCACGGGCCTGAGGGTCGACGATGCCGGCCTCCTCAGCCGCCCTGCGCTCGCCGCCAAGATCGACAACCTCGACACCTCGGGTGAGACGGCACTGCCCCAGGCCGGGCTGGCGAGGGCCGACGTGGTGTTCGAGGAGATCGTCGAGGGCAACATCACCCGGTTGGTGGCCGTCTTCCACTCGAAGGCACCCAACCGCATCGGTCCGATCCGCTCGGCTCGTACAACCGACGTCCACCTGATCCCCCAGCTCGGCCCGGTGCTGTTCGCGTGGTCGGGTGGCAACGACGGCGTGGTGGCCGAGGTGCGACGGTCACCGTTCCTGATCGACCTGGGCCACGATGCCGCCAGCTCCTCCTACTCGCGCGAGCGCGGGCGCAGGGCACCGCACAACCTGTTCGTCGAAGCCGATGAGCTGTGGGACCGGATAACCGAGCCGATGGCGCCGCCCAACCAGATCTTCCAGTTCCGGGCCGTGGCCCAGCCGCCGTCGCCGCTGGCCGAGCCGGCTCGCGGCGTCGACATCACCTGGGGCGGGGGAGTGGCCAGCTCGCCGGTCGACTGGCGTTGGGATCCCGACACCAAGCTCTACCTGCGCAACCAGAACGGGCGGCCGCACCTCGACGCCGACGGCAGCCAGGTGGTGGCCAGCAACGTGGTGGTGATGATCACCGACTACGGCCGCAGCGCCGCCGACACCCGCTCGCCCGAAGCGCACACGGTGGGCGAGGGTGAGCTGTTCGTCTACACCGACGGCCACGTCGTCTGGGGCCGGTGGTCCCGCCCGGCCGACGATCAGCCCGCCACCCTCACCGACACCGCCGGGAACCCGATCCTGCTCACCCCGGGGACCACCTGGGTCGAGCTTCCCCGGAGCAACAGCGTGACCACCATCACCTGACCCACTCGGGATCTCGGTCCGGCTGGTTTCGGGCTTCTGCCCGGGACGAGCGCGTCCCTACACTGGAGCCATGGCCGAAGCAGCTTCATCTCAACCTCCCACGCCTGAGACCGGTACCCAGCTGGTCAAGCGGGGACTGGCCGAGATGCTCAAGGGCGGCGTCATCATGGACGTCGTAGACCCCGAACAGGCCAAGATCGCCGAGGACGCCGGTGCGGTGGCCGTCATGGCCCTGGAACGGGTGCCGTCCGACATCCGTCGGGACGGCGGGGTCGCCCGCATGTCCGATCCGGAGATGATCGAGGGCATCAAGGCCGTCACCACCATCCCGGTCATGGCCAAGGCCCGCATCGGCCACTTCGTGGAGGCCCAGATCCTGGAGGCCCTGGGCGTCGACTACGTCGACGAGTCGGAGGTCCTCACCCCGGCCGACGAAGCCCACCACATCGACAAGTGGGCGTTCACCGTCCCCTTCGTGTGCGGCGCCACCAACCTCGGCGAGGCGCTCCGCCGCATCAGCGAGGGAGCCTGCATGATCCGCTCCAAGGGCGAGGCGGGCACCGGCAACGTGGTCGAGGCCGTCCGGCACCTCCGGTCGATCACCGGCGACATCCGCAAGATCACCCAGGCCGACGGCGCCGAGCTGTTCGAGTGGGCCAAGCGGCTGCAGGCGCCCCTTCCTCTGATCCAGGAGATCCACCAGACGGGGAAGCTTCCGGTACCGCTGTTCTGCGCCGGCGGTCTGGCGATCCCGGCCGACGCCGCGCTCGCCATGCAGCTCGGGGCGGAGGCGGTGTTCGTCGGATCGGGGATCTTCAAGTCCGACAACCCGTCGGCCCGGGCCAAGGCCATCGTCGAGGCCACCACGCACTTCCAGGACCCCTCGATGCTCGCCAAGGTGAGCCGGGGACTCGGCCCGGCCATGCCCGGCCTGGAGATCGGCTCCCTCGACCAGACGTTCGCCGACCGGGGCTGGTAGACGGTGCGTCACCGCACCCAGCACAGCCTCCACCGTCGGTCCACCCGCGGCGCGCCACGCCGCTCGTCGCCGCCCGACGGCCCCCGGTCGTCGGAGCCCCCCGGGTCCCGGTGTGAGCATGAAGGTCGGTGTGCTGGCGCTCCAAGGAGCGGTCGAACCCCACGCTGAGGCCCTTCGGGACCTCGGCGCCACACCCGCGCCCGTCCGGACCCCCGCCCAGCTGGCCGGCGTCGACGCGCTCGTCGTGCCGGGCGGAGAGTCGACCACCATGTCGAAGCTGCTCGACACGTCCGGCCTCGCCGGACCCCTGAGCGACCGGCTGTCGTCGGGGATGCCGGCGTTCGGCACCTGCGCTGGGATGATCGTCCTGGCCCGGGAGGTGCTCGACGGTCGGGCCGACCAGCGCTCCTACGGCGCCATCGACATCGCGGTGCGGCGCAACGCGTTCGGTCGCCAGGTCGACTCCTTCGAGGCCGATCTGGATGTGGCCGGCCTCGAGGATTCGTTCCACGGAGTGTTCATCCGCGCCCCGTTCGTCGAAGCCGTTGGGCCCCACGTAGAGGTGCTCGCAGCCGTCGACGGCCACCCGGTCCTGTGCCGCAGCGGACCGGTGCTGGTGGCGGCGTTCCATCCCGAGCTGACCCCGGACCGACGGGTCCACCGACTCTTCCTGGAGGCCGGCGCCTGAACGCGGCCGCCACCAGTCCATCGCAGCGAACCCATGCCGGCACCACGGCTCCCGGACCAGGGAGGGTGGCGCCGGGCCACCGACCAAAGAGAAGGAGCCACCGATGTCCGGTCATTCCAAGTGGGCCACGATCAAGCACAAGAAGGGTGCCACCGACGCCAAGCGAGCAAAGGTCTTCGCCAAGTTGATCCGTCAGGTCGAGGTGGCGGCGCGTGAGGGCGGCCCCGA
>JAAZBK010000251.1 GCA_012513855.1 Acidimicrobiales bacterium | reverse complement strand
GACATGTCGTCGCCGGCGGGTGCGGTGGTCTCGGGCTGGTTCTGGGGGTCGGTGCCGTCGGCGTCGTCGTCGCCACAGCCGGCGAGCAACAACGCGGCCGCCACCCCGACGGCGGCAAGAGCACGCCGGCGGGTCAGCGAAGGGCGGGCCGGGCGACGTGACGATGCTGCGGGCACCTCGGTCGTGCGGGAGGTTTCCATTGATGGGTTCCTTTCGATGTGGAGGACGGGGTCCTCGGGGAGATGGGTTCAGCCGGTCACGGTCCAACGGCGGGAGTGCCAGCCGGTGGCACCGTCGGGGTCGGGGCGGGCGACGTCGCTGGTCTGGGTCTCGCCGTCGCCGTCGGTGGCACGCACCGAGACGACGTGGTCGCCCGGCTCGGCGCGCCAGCGGTAGATCCACTGCACCCAGGTCTCGTCACCGGACACGGGGCCCAACTCGCAGGGCCGCCACGGCCCGTCGTCGACCTGGACCTCCACCTTGGAGATCCCCCGCGTCGGAGCCCACGCGACGCCCGCGACGGGGACCGTTCCGGCTCGTAGCTCTGCACCGGACCGGGGGACGTCGATGCGCGACTGCGTCTTTATCGGGCCTTCCTTCGACCAGCCCCTGGGCACCCAGTAGCCGTCGAAGGCGTTCCAGGTCGACAGTTCGATCTCGGCCAGCCACTTGGTGGCGGACACGTAGCCGTACAACCCGGCGACGATGAGCCGGGCGGGAAAGCCGTGGCGGACCGGCAGCGGTTCACCGTTCATCGCGTAGGCGACCATGGCGGTCCTGCCATCTGTCACGACATCGACGGGGAACCCAGCGGTCCACCCGTCGATCGACCGCCCGATCACCTGCTCGGCACCGTCGCCCACGCCGGCCCGTTCGATCACGTCGGCGAGCGGGACCCCCTGCCACACGGCGTTGCCCACGAGGCCGCCGCCGACCTCGTTGGAGACGCAGGCGATGGTCACCGTCGCCGACACCGACTCCATGTCGAGCAGGTCTGCGTAGGACACCTCCAGGGGATGGTCGACCATGCCCTTGATGCGCAACCGCCAGGAATCCAGATCGACCTGCGGTACCGACAGGGCGGTGTCGATCCGGTAGAAGTCGTCGTTGGGGGTGATGTAGGGCGAGAGGCCGCCCACGTCGAACTCCTCCGGCGCGACCTCGCCGGCCACCGCGTCCCGGTCGTAGACGGTGGCCGCCGGCAGCACCACCTGCTGGCGGGCTGCCTCCGACGACCCCTTCCCCGCGATGCGTCGACCCACCAGGGCCATCCCGGCGGCTCCGGCCCCCAACGCCGCGGCCGTTCCCAGGAACGCCCGACGGGCGATGTGGCGGGGGTCCAGGGGCGATCGAGGGGCCACCATCACCTGGTCACCGACTCGCACCCCGTCGCCTGCCGGATCCACCTCCACCGATCGAGGTGCAGCCCCCAGTCGGGCGGCCATGCGCAGCAACGACCACATCGTTGCGATGCCAGCCGCCGCGGCGACTGCCGCGGCCACGGTGCCCAAGGTGTCCGAGCCCAGTTCGTCGGTGCGGTAGGCCGCGGCGCCGAGCAGACCGAACGCCGAGAACCCGCACACGGCCGGCCAGAAGCGGCGCCTCGCAGCTGTTCCCAGCAGCGCACCGAGGACCATCGAGACCAGGACGATCCCACAGACGAGCGCGACCTTGTCGTTGGTCCCGAACAGGCGGACGGCGACGTCCTTCAACTCGGCCGCGAACCGGTCTATGAACTCGGCACCCACGGCCGAGACCAGCGACGGATCGTTCCTCCCGGGGATCGCGACCACCAGTTCGCCCGCCGCCAGCGCCACGCCAGCCGAGACCAGACCGGCCGACGCCGCGGCCCAGATCGGCGCCACCTGGTCGGGACGTGACGGTTCGATCCGTTCGGCGTCGTCATCCACGCCGCCAGGGTGCGCAGGCAGTTCTCACACGGCGCGAACCAAGTTGTGAACGTTCTCGAAACCTCGTGCGCCGCCGGGATCCCCAGCACCGGCGCGCCCGTAGGCTGCGATCATGGCCGGGCAGATCGAAGCCGCCCCAGCACGCGTGCTCGTGGTGGACGACGAACCGATGGTCCGCGAGGTGATCGCCCGGTACCTGCAACAGGACGGATTCCGGGTGCACGAAGCTGCCGACGGAGCCGACGCCGAGGACTGGTTGGCCGCCAACGAAGCCGACCTGGTGGTGCTCGACCTGATGCTCCCGAAGGTCGACGGATTGACGATCCTGCGCCACCTCCGCAATGAGGGCGACGTGCCGGTGATCCTCCTCACGGCGCGAGCAGAGGAGGTGGACCGGGTCCTCGGACTGGAGTTGGGCGCCGACGACTACGTCGTCAAGCCGTTCTCTCCGCGGGAGTTGGTCGCTCGGGTGCGGACGGTGCTGCGGCGATCGGGAGGGGCAGCCAGGGCAAGCACGGGTGGCGGTGCCGCTCTCGAGTTCGACGGGCTGCTGATCGATCCCGGTTCACGGGAGGTCCACGCGGCCGGCGAGCGCATCGACCTGACCCCCAAGGAGTTCGACCTGCTGGCAGCCCTGGCCGCGTCGCCCCGTCAGGTGTTCTCCCGCAGACAGCTGCTCGCGACGGTGTGGGATTCCGCACCGGAGTACCAGGACACCGCCACCGTCACGGTGCACGTGCGCCGCCTTCGCCAGAAGCTCGAACCCGACCCCGACGACCCGCGATGGATCATCACCGTGTGGGGCGTCGGGTACCGGTTCGAACCGTGAACGCCTTCGCTGCTGCCGGATCCGGACCGGTGGTAGCCGCGATGGAGCCGGTCGGTTGGTCGCACGTGTTCGACGACCCCACCAAGAGCGTCGTGGCCCTGGTCGGTTTGACCATCGGGATAGCCGTGGGGGGCTGGGGGCTCCGGGCCTACACCCGTCGATCCCGGTCGCTCCGCGGCCAGGTCCTGGCCGTCACGATGGTGGCCCTGGCCCTCGGGTTCCATGCCGCGGTGCTGCTCGCTCAGCTGATGGTCATCGACGGGGCGCAGCTCGCCCGCGTCGGGGCCGTGCTGGCCGCCACCGCCATCGTCGCCCTGGGCCTCGCCTTCGTTGCGACCATCCCGCTCGCGAACGACGTCCACCGCATCGAGGCGACGGTCCGCCGGATCGAGGCCGGAGACCGGGAGGTCCGCACCGACGTCCGTCGAGCAGACGAGCTCGGACACGTCGCCCGGGCGCTCGACGAGCTGACGGAGCGACTCGACCGGTTGGAGAGCGAGCGCTCCGGGCTCGAGCGTGAGCGCGCCTTCATGTTGTCGAGCATCGGCCACGACCTCCGCACCCCCCTGACCGCGCTGCGCGCGGCGATCGAGGCCGTCGCCGACGGCGTGGCACCCGACCCCGACCGCTACCTCCGGTCCATGCTGGGAGATGTCGAGGTGCTGGCAACCCTCGTCGACGACTTCTTCCTCCTCGCACGGATCGAGGCCGGCAGGGGCACCGTGGCCACCACCGACACCGATCTGAGCGAACTGGTCGACGAGGCGATCGAAGCCCTGAGGCCGGTCGCGCAGGTCAACCAGGTCAGCCTGCGTCTCGACGCCGACGGTGCCGTGCCGGTCGTCGCGGACCCCACTGCGCTGGGCCGGGTCGTGCGCAACCTCGTCGAGAACGCGATTCGCCATGCTCCGGACGGGACCACCGTGGCGGTGTCGGTGGACAAGACCCTTGGGCCGACCGTCCGGGTGGTCGACGACGGGCCCGGCTTCCCGCCCGACTTCACCACCGACGCATTCGGCGGCTTCACCCGGGCCGACCCGAGCAGGGCCAGGGCCACCGGTGGGGTCGGTCTCGGCCTGGCGATCGCCAAGGGTCTGGTCGAGGCCCACGGCGGGCGCATCTGGATCGAAGATCCACCAGGCGGACGGGTCGCCTTCGAGCTTCCGGACCCTGGCCGCTCGTGACACGTTCCGGGGCGTAGGCCCCCGACGAACCGCCGCTGGCACGACCGTCGGAACGGACCACCGACGGGTGGAGCCAACTAGGTTGAGGCGACCAGGGCGATGCGACCAGGTCTCGCGCCAAGGACCGCGCCGTCCCCCGGGCCACTAGCTCAATTGGCAGAGCATCGGACTTTTAATCCGCCGGTTCAGGGTTCGAGTCCCTGGTGGCCCACCAACTCGAAGCCCCTGCTCACGTAGGGGATTCCGCCGTTCAGAGGCCTTTTCACGGAAGGTGCATCAGGCCCACTTACGCGGTTCGCGACCGCGATGCACCTCTGGATGCACCGTCCGATGCACCGTTCGGCGGCGTAGTCTGGCGGCCGGTGGTCGATGGCCTCCACCTCGTCATGGCCGTCCCAAACGTTGTTGCAGCGCCGCGAGCGCTGGACGAAGGGACGAAGGCCATGGCACGCACCCTGGCGGAACGGTTCGAGGAGAAGGTCGACCGGACCGGTGAGCACCACGTGTGGCTCGGAGCAACAAACCCCGATCGGGGCACCGGGCGACTGAAGGTCGCTGGACGCAACACGACGGCGCACCGGGTGGCCTGGGAGCTCGCGCACGGCGAGGCGCCGCAGGGCACCAAGATACTTCCGTGCCCGGTCGAGCCGAGGTGCGTCCGGCTCGACCACCTCACCATCGAGCACACGACACGGGGTCCGGTGCAGCGGTCGGCTCGAGGTGGTGGTTCGAAGCGTGAGGTCGGTCCGGGCACCTGGGAGTTGGCAGCGTCCGCGGGCATCGGTTCGGATGGCAAGCCCAAGCGGGTGTTTCGCCGTGTGAGCGGGACGAAGCAGGAGGCGGCCAGGGCGCTCGCTGAGCTGGTGGCCGAGGTCGGCGACGGCTGGGACGTCCCGGACCGATCCCAGAAAGGGGTCACGGTGGGCCACCTCGTCGACGGCTATCTCGACCACCTCCGCGATCACAAGGGTCGCCGTCACTCGACGCTGGTTCGCTACCGCGGTCTCGCCGACCGCTGGATCGCTCCACACCTGGGCAGCCGTGTCGCAGACCGGGTGCTTCCCGACGACATCGAGCGCGCGCTGGGCGCCATGCGTTCTGCCGGGCAGAGCCAGAGCTCGATCCACCAGACGTTCACGTTGCTGAACGGCACGTTCAAGTGGGCCCGCCGGAATCGCGTGATCAGCCGCAACCCGATGATCGAAGCCGAGGAACCGAGGAGCACCGCGATACGCCGCGAGGTCATCCCGCCCGACATCGAGTCGCTCCTGATGCTGCTCGCTGCGGCGAAGGATGTCGACGTCGAGTTCGGGCTCCTCACCCACCTCGGCGCGGTGACCGGTATGCGCCGCGGTGAGCTCGCCGGGCTCCGCTGGCGCGCGGTCGATCTCGAGGCCGAACGCATCGAGGTCGCCACCACGGTCAACGACGCCGGGGGCACCGTCGTGATCACCGACAGCACCAAGACCGGCAAGCCGCGCCTGGTGGGCATCGACGCCCACACCGTCGGGATGCTCCGCTCGCACCGCCGCGGCATGGAGGAGCGCGCGGCGGTGTGCGGGACAGCGCTCGTCGAGGGTGCGTTCGTCGCCAGCCGGTCAGTCGACGGGTCCGTGCCGATGCGGCCCGAACAGCTCTCTCGCAAGATGCTCCGGCTCCGCCGACGGCTCGGCATGGACGCCGCCAACTTCGATGCCACTCTCCACGCCCTGCGGCACTGGGCGCAGACGACGCTCACCGAAGCCGGGTTCGACTCGCGTCAGATCGCGGATCGGGGCGGCCACACCGAGGCCCTGATGAAGTCGGTCTACATCCACCGCACCGACGAGTCCGAGCAGAGGATGACCTCCCATCTCGGGTCGCTGCTGGCAACCCCGCCGAGCACTCCCGAGGGGTGAACAGGCGAGAGGTGTCGCAGATCGGGGACAAGGAATCGCGGTGAGTTCGCGATCTCTGCGCGGTTTTCGAGGCCTAGAGAGGCCTACGTAGGTAACGGGATCATCGCGCCCGTTCGGAGGTCACCATGGCAGCCGAGCAGCTCACCCTCCTGGACCTCGCACCCGAGGTCACCGGACCGAGGTCGGCGCGCCCGCGGGCGCGCCGAGCCGGACCCGCCAAGCCTGCGATCGCTGCGCGTTCGGACGCCAGGTCGGCCGAGCCGGTGGCGGGAGAGATGGTGATCGAGCACCGCTACCCGCAGGCGCTCGAGTTCCTGCGCGAGCACGGGCCCGACGCGGTGGCGGTGCTGCACGTCCTCGTCGCCCGGGCTGAGCCGGTCGACGGCCGGTTGGTGGTGGCGGCGAGCACGCGGGGTGTGGCCGAGCGGCTCGGGTTCCTGTCCAAGGACAGCGCCCACCGTCGGCTGCGCCAGCTCCGCCGAGCAGGTGTCCTCGAGGTCCTGCCGTCGACGGGACCGATGGACCCGCCCACCTACGTGGTCCACCTCGACGACACCGGCATCACCGTCACCCACCCTTCCCGCTGAAGGAGCGACCCGTGACCGGACCGACTCGAGCGCAAGCGTCGCAACGATCGACAGACGAGTGCACGCGCTCGTGCGGGAGGCGGTCGTGACCGCTCGGGTCACCACGCTCAAGGGCGCGGACGCAGGCGCCTACTTCGTCGACGGCCCCGGCCGGTACTACCTCGACGGCGACGAGCCGCCCGGGCGGTGGCTGGGCCGCGGCGCCGATGCGCTCGGTCTCGACGGGGAGGTGGACGACGAGGACTTCCTCTCGTTGAT
>JAAZBK010000250.1 GCA_012513855.1 Acidimicrobiales bacterium | reverse complement strand
TCCCTGCCCGTCCGGTGACGGCGTAGGCCCGGATCGACCGGCCGCCCAACACCCGTGAGCGAGCGGTGGGGGTGGCCCGGATGGCGGCATCGAGGCCCTTTCCGTCGAGCTTCCAGAAGTCGTCGAATGCGAGGGCGTCGACCGCCAGGATCCCGGCGCGGTCCCGGCGCCAGGCTCGGCGGAGGGGGTGCACCGCCGTGGGCGGAAGGTCGCGGAGGTCGTGGCCGAGGAGGTGGAGCTTCTCGTGGACCGTGAACCCCACATCGAGGAACGCCCCGATCTCGTGTTCGTGGAGCGCACCGGTCAACACCCGTCGGTGACCTTCGCGACGGAGGTCGGCGATCGTCTGTGATATGGCGCTGGGCGTGGGCGCAGGCCGTTCTGGGTTCGGGTTGAGGACGACGGTGTGGGCGTCGTGGTGCCACGCCGACACCTGCAACGACCGCGAGCTCAGGCGCCGCGCGTCGTCAACTGCCATGGCGTTCACCGAGGTTCTTGAGCGGTGCTGGCACGCAGTCGTCCGTTGGCTGTCGAGGTGGCCACAGGCGCGCGGCCGTGGCGTCGGGGTCCCAGCTCCCTAGGGTACGAAACCATGTCGGTGCTGTATGCAACCCACCCGCGCTTCGCCGATCACGACACCGGGTACGGCCACCCCGAGCGGCCGTCGCGACTGGTTGCGGTGGAGAAGGGGATCGTGGCCGCGGGCCTGGCCGACGCTCTGATCCGGGTGGAGCCGGTACCGGCTTCCGACGAGGACCTGGAACGGGTCCATCCGGCTGTGTACCGCGAGGCCCTGGCGAACTTCGCCGAATCCGGCGGGGGCTACCTCGACGGTGACACCCACCTGGGCCGTAGCTCGTGGGAGGCAGCCACCCTGGCGGCCGGGGCCGGGATCGAGACCATCCGGCGGCTCGACGCCGGCGATGCCGGAATCGGGTTCTGCGCGGTCCGTCCTCCCGGCCACCACGCGCTCTCGTCGCGCGCCATGGGCTTCTGCCTCCTGAACAACGTGGCCGTCTCCGCCGCTCACCTGGCTGCCCGCGGCGAACGGGTAGTGGTCGTCGACTACGACGTCCACCACGGCAACGGCACCCAGGACATCTTCTGGGCCGACCCCAACGTGTTCTACGTGTCGATGCACGAGTGGCCCCTGTACCCGGGAACCGGCAGCCTCACCGACCTCGGTGCGGGCGACGGCCGGTTCACCACCATGAACTTCCCGTTCCCGGCGGGGACCACCGGCGACGTGTACCGCCGCGCCATCGACGAGGTCCTGATCCCGGTGGTGAGCGCGTGGAACCCCACCTGGCTCCTCCTCTCCGCCGGCTTCGACGGCCACCGCCTCGATCCGCTGGCCGGGATCGACCTCACCAGCGGAGACTTCGCCGACATCACCAGGGCGCTGGTCGAACTGGTGCCGCCGGGGCGACGGCTCGCGTTCCTGGAAGGCGGCTACGACCTGGACGGGCTCTCGCAGTCGGTCGGAGCTGTCCTGTCGGCCGTGGTCGACGACGGCGCCTACCGGCCCGAGCCCGCCACCAGCGGCGGAGCCGGTTCCACCGTGTGCGACGCAGTCCTCAAGAACTGGGCGCGTTCCGCCGACGGTTAGGGGCGCCCGGTAGTCCATCGGGCCCATGTTCCCCCCACCACCGTGAGGTGCCACCGTGGCCCGTGTCGTCGATCTCCTGCAGTACCTGCTCGAGGAGCGGGGTTCGGACCTGCTCGTGAAGGTCGGATCCGCCCCCTGCCTGCGTCGCAACGGCCGCCTCGAGCGCACCACGCTCGATGCGCTCCGCCCGGAGCAGATCGAAGCCCTGGCGGCCGAGATCCTCCCGGAGTCCAAGGCGGCGGAGTTCCAGGAGACCGGTGAGACCGACCTCGCCTACAGCGTTCCGGGCCTCGGTCGCTTCCGCGTCAACGTCTACCGCCAGCGGGGCTCGGTGAGCCTGGCGATACGCCGGGTGGTGCCCGGTGCGCCGGCCATCGCCGACCTGGGAGTCCCACCGATCGTGGCCGACCTCGCCGCCCAGCGCGACGGTCTGATCGTGGTGGCGGGTCCGGCAGCGGCCGGCAAGACCACCACCGCCTCGGCGATGATCGACCACATCAACGCCGCGAACGCCCGCCACATCGTGACCGTGGAGGACCCGATCGAGGTGCTCCACTCCGACCGCGAGGCCATCGTCAGCCAGCGCGAGGTCGGTTCCGACACCACCAACGTGGCCGACGCCCTCCGCCGCATCTCCCGCCAGGACGCCGACGTCGTCTTCGTGTCCGACCTGCCCGACGCCGATTCGGTCCGCGAGGCCCTGGCGGTGGCGGCAGCCGGCCGGCTGGTGATCGCCGTCCTCAACACGCTGTCGGCCACCGACACCATCAGCTGGATGATCGACCGGTTCCCCCCTCACCAGCAGGGCTCCGCCCGGTCGTTGCTCGGCCGTGTGCTCAGGGGCGTCGTCTGCCAGCGCCTGGTCGACCGGGCCGACGGCCGCGGCCGTGTGGCCGTGGTGGAGAGCCTGGTGGGCACCCACAAGGTGCGCGACGCGATCATCGACGGCGGCGATCCCATGCTCCTCGAGCGCCTCATGTCCGAGGGCGAGTACCACGGCATGGCCACCTTCGACCAGGCCCTGTTCCAGCTCTTCAGCGACGAGTACGTCTCCCTCGACGAGGCCCTGGAGCGGGCGATCCACCCCGAGGACTTCCGCATCGCGGTGCAGCAGGCCGGTCTCGCCACCCTGCGGTAGCGACCGTTCGGGCAACCAGATGGCGGTGGCCCGGTGCTGGTCCGTAGCGTCTCGGGCGTGATCCCCACCCGAGTCCAGCCTGTTCTCGACGAGGTCCGGCCGCTGGCCGAGGCCTTCGTCGCGGCCGGACAGCCGCTGTACCTGGTGGGCGGCATCGTGAGGGACCTGCTGCTGGGCAAGGTCCGACCCGACGGCGCCGACATCGACCTCACCACCCCGGCGCGGCCCGAGGAGATCAAGAAGCTGGTGGCGCCGCTGGCCGACGCGGTCTGGAACCAGGGGGAGCGGTTCGGAACCATCGGTTGCCGGATCGCGGGACGCGACTACGAGATCACCACCTTCCGTGCCGAGTCCTACGACCCCGCGTCCCGCAAGCCCGAGGTGTCCTTCGGCGACGAGATCGAGGTCGATCTCGCACGGCGCGACTTCACCGTCAACGCCATGGCGCTGGCGGTCCCCGAACCAGAGCTGGTGGATCCCCACGGCGGCGCGGCCGACCTGGCGGCCAAGGTGCTGCGCACCCCGCTGGACCCCGACGTGTCGTTCTCCGACGACCCGCTTCGCATGCTGCGCGCCGCCAGGTTCATCGCCGGCTACGGCCTCGAACCGGCGCCGGAGCTGGTGGAGTCGGTCCGCCGCAACGCAGAGCGGTTGGAGATCGTCTCGGCGGAGCGGATCCGTGACGAGCTGGACAAGCTGCTGGTGACCGACGACCCGTCGGCGGGTCTGTGGTTCGTGGTCGACACCGGGCTGGCCGACCACTTCCTGCCCGAACTGCCGGCCATGCGCCTCGAACAGGATCCGATCCACCACCACAAGGACGTCCTCGCCCACACCTTCGCGGTGGTGGCCAAGACCCGACCCGAACGCATCGTCAGGCTGGCCGCGCTGCTGCACGACGTGGGCAAGCCGCGGACACGCTCCTTCGGAGACGGAGGAGTCACGTTCCACCACCACGAGGTGGTGGGGGCGCGCATGGCCCGGGATCGGATGCAGGCGCTGCGCTACTCCAACGAAGACGTCGACGCCGT
>JAAZBK010000249.1 GCA_012513855.1 Acidimicrobiales bacterium | reverse complement strand
CCGACCAGGCAAGGCCGAACGCGCAGACCTCGACGTGGCGATGGTCGAGGCCGCAGATGCGGTGGAGACGATCCTCTCCGAAGGCGTCGAGGCGGCGATGACCCGCTACAACCAGCGCAGCTGAGCGACACCGCCCTGGTCACAGCCCTGTTCTCAGACTATGGTAGCGGGATCAGACGAAGCGGCCGCGGGCCGCTCGAGAAGGAGCGGGTGTAAAGATGAACAACGAGAAGGAGCGGGTGTAAAGATGAACAAGTTGTCTCGCGCGATAGCGGCAGTCGTGGCTGCGCTGGGTCTGCTGGTCGTGGTTGCGGCGCCGGTGAGCGCCAAGAAGGGCGAGGGCATCATCGACATAAGCGTCGACGGGTGCACGATCATCGTGACCGTCGCGTCGTCCAACGGCGGCGACTTCGTCCTCGAGGTCTGGGACGACGGTGAGCTCCTCGGCACCGACGAGTTCACCGTGCCGCCGGAAGGCGTCGGCGAAGGTCGGTTCACGATCACCGCCGCTGTCCAGCAGGGCAGTCCGGGCCTCGGGCTCCAGGTCTCGTTCGTGGAGGGTGGCTCGTTCGACGGTGTGGATCCGTACCACGGGGCCGACGACATCCTGGAGCAGTGCTCGCAGCCGACGACGACCACTTCCCGGCCTTGGCGACCGGACACCACCATCAGCACCACCACCACCACCACCGAGCCCGAGACCACGACCACTGCGGTCACCACCACCTCGGAGCCGTCGACCACCACGGCTCCGGCAGAGACCACCACGACGTCGGCGATTGACGCCGACTCGGGTGAGGCGCCCGTGGCTCCGCCAGCCCGGCCGCTGGCGGGTGCAGCCAGCTACACCGGCTGACCTCCGCAGTCCTGGCACCGTCTGCGACGGCCCGGCCCCGATCCTCCACCGAGGTGAGGGCCGGGCCGTTGCGCGCTCGTCGGCGAGAGGATCCTGCACCGTCGACATCCCCTGAGGAGCTCAGCCGTCGGTGTCGGTGTCGGTGTCGGTGTCGCCGTCGAGGAGGCGGGAGATCTGCAGCTCGACCTCCTCGTGGATCTGCTCGTTCAGGGCGACCCGAAGCAGCTCGTTGACCACGGTCGACGCGAAGGGGAGCAGCTCGCCGACCAGTTCGGTGACGGTGGTGGCGGTGGACGACGCGCTGAGAGCACCCTCGTCGATCAGGTGGTCGGCGGCGAGCTTCACGAACCGGCGGGCGATCGCGTCGGCGTCGGACCGCAGCTCGACGCCCTCGGCCACTACGGCTTCGGGAGGGATGCCTGCTGCCACCAGCGCGGCGCCGGCCCGGAGGGTCTCGGGCAGCTCGACCAGGTAGGGGCGATCGGCGGGATGTCCGTCGTAGTCGCCGTCGTCGAGCGGCGAGAACATCCCGAACGCCACGGCCGCGTCGAGGGCCTGAGGGTCGCGGCCCACCAGCTCTCCCACCTTGCGGGGTGTGGTGACGTCGACGATCGACTCGGCCGACACCACCGAGTCGAGGCCCACCAGATCCTTGATCTGCTCGCCTCGCCCGAGGCCGTCGAGCAGCTCGCCGATGGCGTTGAGCGAGTACCCGCGGGACAAGAGGTCGGCCAGCAGCTCGAGTCGTTGGATGTGGATCTCGGAGTACCACGCCACCCGGCCCGCTCGTCGGGGAGGGGGCAGTAGACGCCGGTTGCGATAGGCCTGGATGGTCCGCACCGTGGTGCCGGTGCGGGTGGCGAGCTCCTCGATGCGGTATTCGCCGGGACCGCCCGCCTCGGGTCCCGGTTCGGTGGCATCGTGCGGATCTGGCGGCATGGCGGGGATCCCATCGGGGCGGCGGCGGGTGGGTCGGTGGTTCGGATCGTAGAAGGGGCGGCCGTCGGGAGCGGTCACCTCCAAAATGTATGCAGTCTGGACTGTATGCAGTTGTTGACAGGTACCGTCGCAGTTGCAATTGTGTCGTCGGTCACTGCGCCGTCCCCTGCGGCGCTTCCGTCCCCCAACCAGAGGTGCTCCATGTCTCCGTCCCTTCGCCGAACCACGGGGTTCCGACGTCGAGCCGCAGCCGCGGCTGCGTCGCTCGCCGTCACAGCCGCGACCCTGGTCGCCCTCCCCGCGGGCACCGCCGGTGCCTCGGGCCCAGCCTTCTACGACGCTCCGGCCACGATGCCCGCCGGTGCCCACGGCACCCTGGTCCGGTCGGCAACTGCTGCGGTGAACATCGCCGGGGCTCCGGGCGTGAACGCCTGGACGATCATGTACAAGTCGCAGGACTCGAACGGTGCCGACAACATCGTCACCGGAACCCTCCTGGTGCCGAAGGCTCGGTGGGACAGCGGCTTCTTCGGCCTCAACGGCCCGCGGCCGTTGCTCGCCTACGCCCCCGGTTCGCACGGCCTCGCCAACCACTGCGCACCGTCGCGCCAGTTCGCGGCCGGCACCGACTACGAGAACGCCAACATCGCGGCGGCCTTGGCCAAGAACTGGGCCGTCGTGGTCACCGACTACGAGGGGTACACGAACGGGGCGACCCCCACGTACCTCGCCGGCCGGTCCCAGGGTCAGGCCGTGCTCGACTCGATCCTCGCTGCACGACAGGTGAGCGGAACCGGGCTCAGCGCCTCGGCCAGGAGCGCGGTGTGGGGCTACTCCCAGGGCGGCCAGTCGGCGGCTTGGGCCGGTGAGATCGCATCGTCCTACGCCCCGGGGATCAACCTCACCGGCGTGGCGGCAGGCGGCGTGCCGGGCGACTTCAAGGCCTCGGCCCGCAACCTGAACGGCAGCACCGGTGCCGCCTTCCTGCTCGGTGGGGTGGTCGGCCTCGCAGAGGAGTACCCGGCCGAGATCCCGTTCGACCTCATCGCCAACGACGCTGGCAAGGCCGCGGTGGCCGACGCCAAGCAGAAGTGCGTGTTCGAGTCGCTCTTCGACTACCGCAACCGCGACATCGGCGACTACACCCTCGGCGGCCTCACGCTGGAGCAGCTGCTCGGCATCCCGTCGGTGAGCGCCACGCTCGACGCCCAGAACCTGGGGGCCAACCGCATCGACGTGCCCCTGTACCAGTACCACGGCCAGTCCGATGAGTTCCTGCCGCTCGACCAGGCGATAGACCTCAAGAAGAGCTACTGCGCCAACGGCTCGAACGTGAAGTTCGACCTGTACCAGGGTGAACACATCGCCACCCAGTTCCAGGCCGCCTCCTACGCCACGAACTGGCTGTCCGACCGGCTCTCCGGCAAGCCCCAGTTCTGGAACGACTGCGGACAGAACGGGCCGGAGCCGGTGTCGACCGCCCTTCCCGGTGGTGGTGACTTCGTGGTTCCGCTCGACGGGTGGAAGCTCGACGGCTCGCTCTACATCAAGGGAGGGATCCGCTCCACCGTCGATCTGCCGTCGTCGTCGACCTTCACGGCGCAGGCCAACGTGACGGCCCAGACCCTCGACGGAAGCCTGTCGGTCCCGACCTTCACCCGCCTCATCCGGATCCTCGGGTTCCCGATCGAAGCCAAGATCACCCTGACCGACACCTCGGCCACCGGCACCGCGTCGGTCGACCGGAACGGTCAGCTGCAGATCTCGGGCAACGCCAAGGCCCACATCACCATCGCCTCGGCCGGTGAGTTCGGGATCCACATCCCCATCGGCTGCCGTACGTCGAAGCCGGTGGACTTCGGTCTGGACTTCACCGGCCCGGTGTCGGCGCTCGGCAACGGAACGATGAGGTTCACGGGCAGCACCACGTTCCCGTCCTTGACCGGATGCGGGCTGTGGGGACCTGCCCTCGGCCTCATCTTCTCCGGTCCGGGGAACACGTTCGACTTCACCGTGCTGCCGCAGGCGCCTACCGCCTACTGACGCACCGACCTGAAGCAGGTCTGCCGGCCCGACCGGCCGGCTGACCGAACGACGACGACGGGGGTGGGCTCTGGCCCACCCCCGTCGTCGCGGAGTGATGCTTCGTGACCGTCGCCGGTCGTGGCTCGGTCAGTCGGGGCTGTCGACGCTCTGGACGCTCTGAGCGCTGGCGATGCTGGCCACGCTCTGGACGCTGACGGGGCTGTCGACGCTGTAGTTCGGAGCGGGAGCGGGAGCGGGATCGGGGGCCGGAGCCGGAGCCGGAGCCGGCTGGGGGCTTGCGACGCTGGCGATGCTGGCCGGGCTGGCGACGCTGGCCGGGCTGGCCACCGACCGCGGGCTCTGGACGCTGGCCGGGCTCGCGGGGCTGTTCGGGCTTCCCGGGGTGTCGACGGAATCGCCGCCGTCGGGACTGTCGTCGGGCGACTGGAGCGGCGAGTCGATCGACTCACCGTCGGGCGACAGGTCGTCTAGGTCGAACTCGAGGTTCAGGTCGTCGCCCTCCACGGGCTCGGGTGCCGGGGCCGTGGCGGCCGGACGCTGGTCGCGGAGGTTGATCCGATCGGCATCGTTGTCGTCGGCGCCGCCGGGGGTGAGCCCGAACACCGCTCCAGCACCGAAGCCGACGAGTGCGGCGGATGCTCCTGCGATCTTCCAGTTCTTGGTGATCTCCATGGGTCTTGTCCTTTCGGGGGAGGGAGGTTCTTGCTGTCTGGAACCCATCCTG
>JAAZBK010000248.1 GCA_012513855.1 Acidimicrobiales bacterium | reverse complement strand
TGCGGAAGCTGGTGAACCCGAAGGCGATGCGCTTGACCACCTTGATCAGGTTGTTGGCTCCTTCGGTGGGGCCGTTGGAGAGGTAGGCGCCGTGCCACGCTGCGATCTGGTGGCGCCATTTGGGGCTCTACGCGGCTGAGCGTGGTTGGCGGCCTCGGATTCTGCGAACGGTGAGGGTATGCCATTTGGTGCCGAGTCGGCCGAGGAGTCGGCGCCGGTAGTTGGTGTGGTTGGCGAAGCCGTGGGCATTGCGGCGGATCTTCTCGGCGAGCATGTGGGTGTTTTCGACTCGGCCGTTCGATGCGCCGCCGGTGCGGTGGTAGGCGAGAACGAGGTTGACCCAGCGGTCGATGGTGCGGGCCAGACGACGAAGCTCGGCCACGTCAGCCTCTGCGCAGTGCTGGAAGAACACGATCAGGCGCCGGCGGGCGTGGGCTTCGTCGACCGCGGCGTACACCTCTCGCAGGAGCTCTTTGGCCAAGATCGCAGCGCCGACCTCACCGTCGGGGTCACCAGCGGCGAGCAGTCCGAACATCCAGGTGATGCGTTCGTCGCTGAGACGGTCCATGCCGGTGAGGAACACGCGCCGTCCCCGATAGAGCGGATCACCCTTGCGGCCGCGGTGGCCCAGCGTGGTGTTCTGCACGCGGCGGCGCACGTCGTCGATCGCCTTGCCCGCGAGCTTGATGGCGTGGAAGTGGTCCACCACGAGCGTGGCGTTGGGCAGGTTCTCGACCAGCGCCAGCCGATACCCCGCGGCAGGATCGAGGGTCGCCAGGGTGATCTGGGCGCACCAGTCGGTTCCGCGTTCGGCGAGCCAGTCGTCGAGCACGTCACGAGACCGGCCCTCGATCACGTCCAACAACAGGTGCCGGTCCAAGTCCACGATCTGGGTGGTGAAGATCGTGCGATGCTCGGCGGTGGCGTTCAAGAACCGCTTCTCATCGACGCCCAAAGCGGTCACGCCCTCGAGACGGCCCGGATCTGCGATCACCGGGTCGGTGAACTGCGCCACCGCAGCGTTGCCGGTTGCCCACCCGACCCCGAAAGCCGCTGCTGCCGTGGCGATGGAGAGCCCGTCGATGTTGACCATGTCAGCCAGACGGGCCCGGGCGCGTTCGGTCATCGACGCCCTGGGCCTGATCGCGTCGAGGTGTTCGGACCACGTCGACACATCGCAGTCGCTATCGGGGCAGCGCCACCGGCGCCGAGCGAACACCAGCACCGTCGCCACCCCCGCAACGGGCAGGTCCCGGATCTGGGAGCGCGTTCGGCCGTGGCCGACAGCGCGGGTTCCACACGCCGGGCACGCAGCTACATCGAAGGGCGTCTCGACGTTGAGCCACCACTCACCATCGACGAGCACCTGCGCGCCCACCACCAGCTCGGGCAACCCCACGAGCGCGGTTGCTCCCTGGCTACGTTGGATGACGGTCAAGGGTCTCTCCTCTACAGACGTCGAACATCTGCAGAATGGCGAGGCCCTTGGCCGCGCAGGTGGACCCCTATCCGAAACGGACCACCTCACCCGCCCCCACACTCAACCGCGGAGAGCCAGTTATCCACACGGTCTGACCTGCGGAAACTCCGTCTACTGGTGTCGGAGGGGCGTAATGAACCCTGAGTACACCGCCGCCCTGCGTGGAGTCATTCGACTTCCATAGGGCTGTGACCTGGGACTTC
>JAAZBK010000247.1 GCA_012513855.1 Acidimicrobiales bacterium | reverse complement strand
CTGGGCCCAGCCGATCGGCGAAGCCCACCGCATCCAGTTCCCGGACACGTCGCCCAACGCTCGGAGCGCGAACGTCGTAGCGAGGACCGAAGCCGCCATGCCGAGGGCGGCCCGGCCGCTGCTCGCCGCCTGAGCGGTCACCGCTGTGACGCCGAGGAACACCAGCCCCACGGCCACCAACGATGCCGCCAGGACGATGGAGCCCGTTGTCTCGTATCCGGTGGCCACGAAACCTGCCGCGCACACCAGACCGAGCGCGAGGTTGGCTGCACCGACCACCACCACGGCTGCGGCGGTGGGCGCGTGACGTCCGACGACGGTGGACCGGATCAGGTCGGCCCGTTCGACGTCCTCCTCGGCCCTGGTGTGATGGTTCACGAGGAAGATGCTCATCAGGGCGAACCCGATCGCTCCCCAGAGCTGTACCTCGTTCACCAGGATCGCTCCGATGGTCGGATCGTCGCGGAGGCCGTAGCCCGGACCGGCGAAGGCCATGAGGGCCGGGTTGTCGCCGACGGTGGCGGCGTAGGCGTCGATCGATGCCTGGTCGGGGTAGACGGGTGGGAGCGAAGCTGCCGACGCGACGATCACGGCACCGAGCCCCAACAACCACGACCACAGGCGGATCCGATCGCGTCGGAGGATCAGCCGCACCAGCCGGCCGAGTCCCGTCAGCTGGGTCACGGGACCGGCTCTCCGTCTCCGTCTCCGTCTCCCGCCTCGACGGGGAGCCCGTCGCGTGCCTGCTCCTCGTCGTAGTGGTGGAGGAACAGCTCCTCAAGCGTCGGTGGATGGCTCACGAGGCTCGTGACGCCCAGGTCCGCGAGCGTGATCAGGACTGCAGGCAGGTGGCGGCCGTCGACGCCGAAGTGCACCCGGTCGCCGTCGGACTCCAGGTCGTGGACGCCCGGCTGCCCAGCCAGGTCGTCGACCGGCCCGCTGACCTCAGCGGTGATCGTCGATCGGGTGAGGTGGCGCAGGTCGTCGAGCCGGCCGCTCTGCACCGTGCGGCCTTGCCGGATGATGGTGATGTGGTCGCAGAGCTTGTCGACCTCGGCCAGCACGTGGCTGGAGAGCAGGACGGTGCGCCCCTCGTCTCGTGCATCCACCACGTAGTCCTGGAAGATCGCCTCCTTGAGCGGGTCGAGACCCGACGTCGGCTCGTCGAGGATCAGCAGTTCGGCGTCGGATGCCAGGGCGGCCACGAGCGCCACCTTCTGGCGGTTGCCCTTGGAGTAGGAGCGGGCCTTCTTGGTGGGATCCAGCTCGAACCGTTCGATCAGCTCCTCGCGGCGAGCGGGGTCGATGTGGCCGCGCAGGTCGCCCATCAGATCGATGATCTCGCCGCCGGTCAGGTTGGGCCAGAGGTTGGTGTCGCCCGGGACGTAGGCGAGTCGGCGGTGCAGGTCGACCGCGCTTCGCCAAGGGTCGCGCCCGAACAGCTCGACCTCGCCTCCGTCGTGGCGGAGCAACCCGAGCAGGATCCGCATGGTGACCGACTTGCCGGCACCGTTGGGTCCGAGGAAGCCGTGGACCTGGCCCCTCTCCAACTCCAGATCGAGCCCGTCGAGCGCCCGCGTCGGTCCGAACGACTTCTCCAGCCCCCGACACGACGCCACGGCGCTCACGTCATCGACAGTACCGCCGGTGACCTCGGGATCGTGGCTGGAGGCCGATCTCCGGTTCCCTCGAGCGGGGGAGATCGGATACGGTGTGCGGCCCCGCCCGGGTAGCTCAGACGGCAGAGCAGCTCACTCGTAATGAGCAGGTCAGGAGTTCGATTCTCCTCTCGGGCTCCATTCTCCGGTCCTCTCGGCGACGCTGCTTTCCCGGTCGAAGCCGGCCGCTGACCCGGCTGGTTCCAGGCAGCGGTGCGGGTGCGCCGGTCACGGTACGGTCTGACCGCATGCAGGGCCGAGGGAGACGGGGTTTCGGCGTCATCGCCGTCGGGCTCCTCATGGCGTTGGCTCCGGTCCCCGGTGCGCATGCCGGGGCGGAGGGGCTCGATGCGGCCGCGCCGCCCACCATCGTGTCGGCCGATCTCACGCCCGACGGGTTCGACCGGTACCAGTTCGGGGTCCTGCCGGCTCCTGACGCCGGTGCAGACCGGGGTCCCACCGTCACCCTCACGTCGACGCGCTCCAACCGCGGTGCGAACCTGCGCACGGTGTGGTGGCTCGACGGCGCCCGACCCACCGTCGACCAGGAATCGTGCGTCACCTGGACCGAGCACTCGGGTCCGATCGTGCAGGCCGGAGTGGCGCTTCGGGTCAGGCGGGTCGACGATCACACCCAGGCGATCACCGTCACCAACAACATCATGTGGGGAGCGCGAAACGGGTGGAACGTCCACCTCTGGAACGGTGGCGGCCGGGGCGAGCTGATCGGCCAGTCGGTTCTCAGCTACTCGTTCGGCTCCAGCCCGCTGGCGGTTCCGCCGTTGCCGTGGCGCTTGTGCGCCCGAGTGGTGGGCACCACCCTCGAGTTCAAGGCGTGGTCGCTTGCGCTGCACCCCGGTGAACCGGCGTGGTCCGATCCCGGGTTCGGCACCTCGTTCTTCCTGCCCAGGGGCTGGATCTACCCGGGCCAGGGCGGGTGGTACGCCGGTCACCTCCAACCCGGCGACACGACCGTGTTCGGTGCGCTCCGCTCCGCTCCGCTGCACGTCGGATCGATAGCGCAGATCGCGATCGCCACCCACACCGTGGCCGACCACATCAAGCGCCAGGTGGCGGCGAGCCTCGTCGTGGGGGTTCAGCCGGTGGCGGTCTGACCCCGGGCCTGCTCCCACGCCGGCGTCGAGCGCAGCAGCGTGGTGAGCTGGTCGGGTGGCACGGCCCGGCTGAACAGGAACCCCTGCACCCGGGAGCAGCCGAGCCGTGCGAGCTCGGCAGCCTGCTCAGCGGTCTCCACCCCCTCGGCCACGACGTTGAGATCGAGAGCCTCGGCGAGGCGGATCATCGCCTCTACCACCGAGGCTCCCTGGCGGTCCTCGGGCAGGGGGGTGATGAACGACCGGTCCAGCTTGATGATGTCGATGGGCAGGTCTCTCAGGCCGGCCAGGGACGAGAAGCCTGTGCCGAAGTCGTCGAGCGCGATCCTGCAGCCCAGGCGCTGGAGCGCCCTGAGGGCTGCCACCTCGCCGTGGCCGTCGGCGAGGATCGTCTCGGTCAGCTCGACGGCCACCAGGGTGGGGTCGATGCCCGTCTTGCGGATGGTGGCCGCGACGTCGGTCACGAACCCGGGGTCTCGCAGCTGCAGGGCGCTCACGTTCACGGTGACGGTGATCATGAACCCGGACTCGTGCCAGCGGACGGCCTCTGAGCAGGCCCGCTCGAAGATGTCGCGGCCGAGCTCGACGATGGCGCCCGAGTGCTCGGCGAGGCGGATGAGCTCGTAGGGAGCGATCTCGCCGCGTTCGGGGTGGGTCCATCGGAGAAGGGCTTCGGCGCCGGTGATCTCACCGGTCTCCAGCCGGATCACCGGCTGGTAGGCGAGCCACCACGACTTGCTGTCGAGCACCTCCCGGAGGTCTGTCTCGAGTTCGCTGCGCTTGATGGCGTGAGCCTCGAGGTCCTGGTCGAACAGGGCGAACTGGCCCCCGCCCGCCTCCTTGGCGCGGTGGAGGGCGATCTCTGCTCGGCGCAACGCCTCGTCGTGGTCGTCGCCGGTCCGGACGAGGACGATGCCGATGCTCCCGGTGACCCGGACCTTGTGCCCCTCGGCATCTATCGGTTCGGTGAACGACGCCAGCATCCGGTTGGCGAGGAGGATCGCGTCGAACTCGTCGGACACGTCGGGCAGCACGAGCGCGAACTGGGCTCCTCCGTACCGGGCCAGCAGGTCGGCACCGCGGATCAGCGCCTTGAGACGGCGGGCCACGGTGAGCACGACCCTGTCTCCGGTGGAGAACCCGAAGGTCTCGTTCACCCGCTGGAGGTGGTCGACGTCGGTGAACATGATCGCGGTGTTGATGGGCCGGTCCGACGGCATCATCAGCCGGACCAGCTCGTGCTGGAGCAGCGCACGGTTGGGGAGTCCGGTCACGTCGTCGTAGAGGGCGGCCTGGCGCAGCTGGTCTTCGAGGACCCGCTGGTCGGTCATGTCGCGGCAGACGATGCTGAAGGTGAGGGGGCCTTCCTGGTCGCCGTGGTGGGCGATCAGCACCTGGGAGACCGGGATCACGGCCCCGTCGGACCGGCGGAGCCGGTTCTCGCCCATCCAGGATCCGTTGCGCTCGGCGAACTTCATGCCCTCGCGCATGAGGTCGGCGGCCAGATCGTCGGGGAGGTAGTCGAAGGCGACGGTGGGGGGCAGTGCCACGGGGTCGAGGCCGAGTAGCGACCGCCCGCATGGGTTCACGTAGCGGATCGATCCGTCGCGAAGAGCGGTGGCCACCAGGTCCGGCGTCGCCTCCACGATGTCGCTCAGCTGCTTCTTGACCGCGAGGACGTCTCGCCTGGCGCTGACCACCGCCCCGACCATGATCCCGGTGAAGGTGAGGACGACCATGAGCAGCTGGATGTCGGACCGCTCGATCGGATCGTCGACGAGCACGTGCGCGCCGGCCGTGAGGACGGCTCCCAGCGCTGCGCTGGAGAGGGCCGCGGCCGCCACCCCGTGGCGCACGGCCAGCGCCACCACCGGCACGAACGCCAGGTAGGTGAACTGCATGGGCGTGTCGCCGGCGATCATCAACCACACGGCTGCCACCGACGGGATGAGCAACTCGGCCACGAGCACGAAGCGGTTCACCGAGCTCTCGTCGTCGGCCATCGACACCGCTTCGCCCTTGAGGAACGACGACCCCACCATCACGACCGAGGGCGTGATGCAAGCGGTGCCGACCACGTCTCCCACCCAGAACAGGCTCATCGAGCGGATGAGCTCCTCGCCCTCGAGCAGACCCACCGCGTCCTGCACGAGGACTCCACCCACGGCCGCGAGGGTGGCGCCGACCACGACGCAACCGAAGGTGAGCCTCACCAGGTCGTCGGAGCTGCGCATCCGGGGGTCGAACCGGAGCCGGCGCAGTGCTTCGCCGGCCAGTTGGTAGGCGCCGACGATCACCACCGCGTTGACCAGGAGGCCGAGGGGCCCGTAATCGTCGGCCAGTCCCATGATCCAGGCCGTGCTGACGATCTCCGCGACGATGAGCAACGGGAAGATCCGTGGACGGAGGTAGAGCACGCCGATGGCGACGCCGGCGGGTGGGAACCACACCAGGATCGGGCCAGGCAGGCTGATGTCGCGTGCCCACACCGCGGCCCCGAGGTAGGCCACGATGGCAGCGACGGTGAAGACGATGTCCCGCCGGCCCGTCGAGTGATTCGTGTTTCCGGGACGGCCCAGCACGTTCGGCGAGGCCACGCCCCGCAGCGTAGGCATCCCGGCGGGGCTCCGCTGCCGATCGTCTCGTCTGAAGCGCTCCTTTCGCCGTGCGGTCGACCCCGGAGCGGGATGAATCCGGTGGACCGGTGCGAAGCGCCCGGCCGGCGGCGCTAGGTTGCGGTCATGGCCGACCAGGCGAAGTTCGCGGAGCAGGCGATGCCCCTCATGGACTCCCTCTACTCCGGTGCCATGCGCATGACGCGCAACCCGGCCGATGCCGAGGACCTGGTGCAGGAGACCTACCTGAGGGCCTACCGGGGCTTCGGCGGCTTCCAGGAGGGCACCAACCTCAAGGCCTGGTTGTTCCGGATCCTCACCAACACCTACATCAACTCCTACCGGGCCAAGCAGCGCCGGCCCGAACAGACCGAGTTGGACGAGGTGGAGGACCTGTTCCTGTACAGGCGCCTCGGAGGCGTCGAGGCCGCCCGCCTCAGCCGCAGCGCCGAGGACGAGCTCATGGACACGTTCTCGGAGGCCGAGGTCAAGGCCGCGGTCGAGGATCTGCCCGAGAACTTCCGCATGGCCGTCCTGCTGGCCGACGTGGAGGGCTTCTCCTACAAGGAGATCGCCGAGATCCTCGAGATCCCCATCGGGACGGTGATGAGTCGTCTGCACCGGGGAAGAAAGGCGCTCCAGGCGCGGTTGTTCGACTATGCCGTCTCCCACGGGCTCGCAGACCGCCCGTCCGAACCGGTCCCGGCCGTCCCCGCGACGGAACGCTGACTCGAGATCCCAATGGCTGAATGCAACGAAACCCTCCGTGAGCTCTACCAGTTCCTCGATGGTGAGCTGACCGACGCCGATCGCCACCACATCCAGCAGCACCTCGACGACTGCTCCCCGTGCCTCGCCGCGTTCGACTTCGAGGCGGAGCTGAGGCTCGTGGTCCGCAACCGCTGCGTCGACACCGTCCCCGATGCGCTCCGCGACCGGATCGCCCGAGCCATCGAGGAGGCCGGCTGAGCCCGAGTGGGTTCGAGCCCGGCCCGCGCCTCTAGGATCGCTGCATGCTGTTCGCCAAAGTCTGGACCTTCTGGATCGCCGTCCCGCTGGCGGCGGGCGCCGTCTTGTTCGTGCTGGCCATCATCGGCGGCTATCTCCTCAAGGTGGTCAAGCCCAAGTACCCGCCGCGCAACCAGGCCTGACGAGTGTCTGCGGTCGACTGGAACCTCGCCGAGAAGGTCGCGGTCCGGGCTGCAGGCCGCGAGCCGTTCTCCGAGTCGTACCACTACGAGTCGCTCGCCCGTGACTTCGAGGAGCTGACCGCGATCGCCGAAGGCCAGGTGGCCGAGGCCACCGGTCTGCGGAGCCTCACCGGCAACGCCCGCGCCCGCGTCACAGATCGCCAGGGCTGGGTCCGGGCCAACATCGCGTCGTTCCAGCGTCTGCTCCGACCGATCACCGATCGACTGGATCAGCAGATCGCGGCCAACCCCTTCGCTCCCGTGGCCAGCCGGGTGGCGGGGGCCGAGGTCGGTGTGATCCTCGGGTGGATGTCTGGTCGGGTCCTCGGCCAGTACGACCTGCTGGTGGTCGAGGACGAGAACCCCGACGACCAGGACATCGTCTACTACGTCGG
>JAAZBK010000246.1 GCA_012513855.1 Acidimicrobiales bacterium | reverse complement strand
TCAGCGGGGCTGGCGGTCTGATCCGGATCGAGACCCGCTTCGGCCGCCTCGCGCTCCGCTGCGGCGCGCTCCATGGCCTTGGTGGGCGAGGCCTGCTCGATCGCGTTGCGGAACCACTCGTGGATCTCGTCGTGGAACCGGACCCACCCACCGACCAGTCCCACCACCGCTATCACCGGGAGGGATCCCAGGAACGCCCCGCCGAGCGGATCGCCGTCGATCGAGCGCTCGGCAGATCGAGCGAGCAGGAGCGGCGCCACGCCGGCCACCGCAAGGACGGGCGGCCAGGCGGTGCGCATCACCGTCTTCATCCCCGCGATCTCGGGGGTGGCCACGGCGAGCAGGTCGACTGCGTCGGGCGCCCCCTGGACAGTGCTCACCACCGCGCCGCACCCGGCTAGCAGCCCGGCCATGAACCCGACCAGGAGCGCCGGCGCCACCGGCAGGGCGTCGCCCAGCGGCAACGCCGCGACACCGCCGGCCACCACGCCCACCAGGGCCGAGACTCCGAGCACCACGGGCAGCAGGCCGACGAGCAGCTCGCCTCGGGCCAACGGGTACATGTCGGTGCGACCCGGGTGGTCGATCTCCTGTCCCATCGGTTCGACCGCGTCGAGCGCCGCCACCCACAGGGCCAGTCCCGCCACCACGATCAAGGGGGTGGTGCCGCCCCAGGTTCCTCGCATCGCCAACCCCGCGATGGCGGCCAGACCCGCCACGCGCACCAACCTCCCCACCGGCCAGCGAGCGATGCTGCGCACGGCGCGGCGCACGATCGGGTTGCGGGCAGGCCGGCTGGAGCCCCGCACCCACGGCCGCGACCGGGGACGCTCCTGGGCCAGCTGACGTCGCAGGACCATCACCGTCCGGAGGTCCTGGAGCGTCACCGCGAACCGCATCTGGCCCACCAGCGACGTCCGTCGCTCGGCCGCTTCGAGCGACGTCCCCGCCACCGACAGCATGCCGACGCCCACCAGCACCAGGGCCACCAGGGGGCCGGCCACCGAGAAGATGTCGAAGTCGAGCGGAGCGATGGCGATCTCGCCCACGAACGCCGTCGGCGACGCCGGGATGCGGTCGATCACGTCGGCCACAGCCCAGCCCACCAGCCCTAGACCGAGGGCGGTCGACAGCCAGGTGGGGATGCCGACGCCTCCCGCCACGAGCGCCGACCCGAAGCCCAACCCGGCAACGGTCACACCGAACGCGGCGCCGGCCAGCAACCACTCTGCGGTCGTCTCCGGGAGGCGCTGCGACGCCAACAGCCCGGCTGCCGCACCCAGCGCCGCGCCCACCGCGGCCATGAAGCGGAGCTGGCGCCATGCCGGACCGCGCAACGCCACCCCTCGGTCGATCGGGGCGAGGAGGACGTGGCGGACATCGGCCCGTTCCAAGGCGAGCGGCCCGCCCCGGCTACCCGAGCGCAGACCGACCAGCACCGCCAGAGCGGCCACCACGCCGAGCGCCGCCGGACCGTCGGCCACCACGTCGGCCACCGTCTCGGCGGAGACCTCGCCGTCGCCGATCAGCCCCGACACGAAGACCACGCCGACCACCGCGACCAGGGCGGTGATGTACACCTGGTAGAGCGCATCAACCCAGTGGATGGCCGCCACCCGCTGCCGGCGCCGGGCCCTCCGGAGGTCGCCGATCACCTGGGCGGATTCGGCAACGGTCATCGACACGTCGTGCGACCCTAACGGCGGGGCGCCCCTGGGTCACACCGGACAGAACGTGACCGTGCGACCCACCGTCTGCCCGCTCAGCCCGATCGCAGCCGGCAAGCTCCCGACCGGAGGGCCACCGCAGTACCGTCGCCGCCCATGGCCGACGATCCCATGGACGACTTCGAGACCACCGAGTTCACCCACCGGGGCAAGACGCGGACGGTGTTCCGCAAGGGCACCGGGCCGGCGGTGATCGTGATGACCGAGATGCCCGGGATCAGCCCCAAGGTGGCCGACTTCTCGCGCAGGGTCGCCGACCTCGGCCTCACCGCCGTGGTCCCGCACCTGTTCGGCGTTCCCGGCAAGGACGGCGGTTCGGAGAAGGTCACCCCTGCGGGCATGGGCTACATGCTCCAGTCGATCGTGCCCATGTGCATCAGCCGCGAGTTCACCGTGTTCGCCACCGGGAAGTCGTCTCCGGTCATCGACTGGCTCCGGGCGCTGGC
>JAAZBK010000245.1 GCA_012513855.1 Acidimicrobiales bacterium | reverse complement strand
GCCGACCCCGGTGATCACGCCGTCGCCGGTGGAGTCGCCGGAGGCCGATGGGCCCGCCGCCCCCAAGCGGCCTCGCATCACGGCTGGGTCGAGGCGGACGCCACGGGTGGCCGAAGCGGCCGACGAGTTGGCCGGGCCGGAACCGGCGATCGAGCCCGAGTCGGAACCGGTGGTCGAACCTGAACCGGATCCGGAACCTGAGCCCGAGCCGGAACGGGCGGTCGATCCTGAACCGGATCCGGTGGCTGAAGCTGAGCCCGAGCCCGAGCCCGAGCCGGAACCGGCGGTGGAGCCCGAGCCGGAGCCCCGATCTGAGCCGGTGGCACCACCGCCGGAGAAGCCGGAGATGCCCAGGTCTCGGGCCGCGGCGGTGGCGGCCCACCTCGAGGCCCAGGTGGTGGCCAAGGCGGGGAGGACAGCCGGCGCGGGCGAGAAGGGGCGTGAGGACCGCGACGATGCAGAGGCCGAACCAGCGTCAGCCGCCCCCGCTCCCGCTCCCGCTCCTGCTCCCGCTCCCGCTCCGGCGCCGCCTCCCGACATCGCCGTCGTCGGGGACCACCAGACCGTCCAGGCCGACACGTTGCCCGGGTTCCCACCGCCGATCCCTGCCGACCCCACCGAGGTCCCCGAGGTCGACGGACCGGGCTCGATCGAGGATCAGCCGGCCCACGAGGGCGTGCCCGGTCCCCTGGTGGCCGAGCTCCCGTTCGCCGACGGTGCCGCTCCGTTGGCCTGGAAGGGTGAGCTGTTCCAGGGGCCACCGGCTCCGGCCACGCCTCGCGACGATCTGGAAGCGCCCACCCCCTCCCCCCGGTTCGATCAGACGGTGGCGGAGCTGTCCCGCGGCCGGCCGGCTCCCACCGACCGCATCGGCGCCGTCCTGGCCGCGGCCGAGGAGCGGGGCCTGATCTGGTTGCCCGACCGTCGGACGGCCGGCGGTTTCGTTGCCGATCACCTTGCGGTGACCCCCAACGGGATCTGGGTGGTGGCAGCCGAGCCGGCACCCACCGGCCGGGTCGAGAAGCGCGACGTGGGCGACTGGTTCACCCCGGAGCCACGGTTGTACGTCGGCGACGACGACCACACCCACACCGTGCGACGCATCGGCTCGATCGACGACTCGATCCGGCGGGCGCTGCGGAGCACGGTGCTGGCCGAGGTTCCCCGCTACCAGGTGGTCTGCTTCGTCGACGCGCCTCCCGGATGGTTGGACCGGCCCTTTCCGTTCGACGACATCTGGGTCACCTGGAGCCACCACCTGGTGGAGCCGATGCTCTCGACGATCACCTTCCAGCGCGACGAGGTGGCCGACATGGCCCGGGTCCTCGCCGACGTGCTGGCCGCGAACACCTGATCCGCATCAGGCGGTTCGGGCGGAGCCGTCGCGGTCGGGGAGCCCGCACAGAGGTGGTCTCTCGTCCGGCGACAGCACCAGGGGCTCACGTCCGGGGCGACGGAGCACGGCGGGACCCGGAGGACGCACCCCGGCCCGGTCGAGGATGGCCTGGCTGACCGCCAGCGCCATGGGGCCCAGTTCGTCGAGGGTGCGGTTCCGGTGGTGTCGCACCCCCAGGTCGACCTGGCCGATCCGCTCGATGCCCACCGACCGGGCCGCGTCGATGAGGAGCGCCACGTCGACGCCGTAGCCCACCGTGAACGGGAGGCTCTCCAGCAGCGAACGGCGTCCCGCGTACTCGCCTCCGAGCGGCTGGGCGACCTCCGCGAGATCGGGAAAGAACTGGGACAGGAGCGGGCGGGCCAACAGCTCGGTGACCCGTCCGCCGCCGATGCCGTCGGCCTCGGGTCGGTGGTAGTGGCCCTTGACGAAGTCGATGTCGGGATCGGTCAGCAGGGGGCCGAGGAGGTCGACCACGAACGATGGCGTGAAGTCGACGAGGTCGGCGTCGACCCAGACCACGACGTCGCCGGTGCTCTCGTGCAACGACTTCCACATGGCCTCGCCCTTGCCGTGGCCCCGACCGTGGTCGACCAGCACCTTGCTGGCGTCGACCACCCGGGCTCCGGCCTCCGCCGCCCGCTCCGCGGTGGAGTCGGTGGAGTGGTCGTCGACCACCACGATCTCGTCGACCAGGGCGGAGCGATCGATCAGCGCCTCGCGGATCGACGTGACCACGGTGCCGACCGTGGCCTCCTCGTTGCGTGCGGGGATGCACACCGACACCCGAGTGCCCGACTTGGAGTCCAGGAGGCCTGCAACGGTGAAGGCGCCCGCCGGGTACGACCGAGGGCCCCGTTGCGTCATGTCCGCCATCGTCACCGCTCCAGCCTGCCGGAACAAAGTCTGGTTCCGGCACGTCGCCACCTCGTGAGCGGTGGAACGCTCCCCACGCGCTACTACGCTGCGGCCCGCCAGTCGTTCTCATCCAGTCGAGGTCCGAGCAATGTCCGTCACCGTCCGCGTGCCCACCACGCTCCGCACCCTCACCGCCGGCGCATCGGAGGTCGAGGTGGAAGGCGCCACCGTCTCCGCGGTGCTCGAGAGCCTCGAGTCGGCTCACCCCGGCTTCAAGGACCGCCTGCTCGACGCCGACGGCAGCCTGCGCCGGTTCGTCAACCTCTACGTGGCCGACGACGACGTCCGCTTCCGCGACGGTCTCGACACCGCGGTGGACGATGGCGCCACCGTTTCGATCATCCCCGCTGTAGCCGGAGGTTGAGCGGGCCGGCCGGGAGCTCCCGGCCGGAGGTCGCCCAGAACGACCAAACGGGACACCGATGGTCTCCCTCCGACCCATCGATGTCCCGTTAGCGCTGCGAGGTGGAAACCCCTTGCACGATGAATCATCGCCCAGATCGGGCTTCGGCACGATGGGTCGTTTGGACCGTTGTTGAACGGTCGCTCGGATATCGCCGGGTCACCTCGAGGTCGGCTGGGCGTTAGCACTCTCGGTCTCCGGTTGCTAACGGCGCGCTCAGGTGGTTTGCTGTTAGCAGTCTCTGAACGAGAGTGCTAACACCCACCCGAACACGTTCATCCGGGAGAAACCGCAGATGCCCAAGATCATCGCCTTCGACGAGCAGGCCCGCCGATCCCTCGAAGCTGGCATGAACCAGCTCGCCGACGCTGTCGCCGTCACGCTCGGCCCGAAGGGCCGCAACGTGGTCCTGGAGAAGAAGTGGGGTGCTCCCACCATCACCAAGGACGGCGTGTCCGTAGCCAAGGACATCGAGCTCGAGGATCCCTACGAGCGCATCGGTGCCGAGCTGGTGAAGGAGGTCGCCAAGAAGACCGACGACGTTGCCGGCGACGGCACCACCACCGCCACGGTCCTGGCTCGGGCCATGGTGCGCGAGGGCCTCAAGAACGTGGCCGCCGGCGCCAACCCGATGGACCTCAAGCGAGGCATCGAGGCCGCCATCGAGGCCGCTGTGGCGTCCATCGCCGACCTCGCGGTCGACGTCGACGACAAGGAGCAGATCGCCAAGGTCGCGTCCATCTCGGCCAACAACGACTCGGAGATCGGCGAGCAGATCGCCGAGGCCATGGACAAGGTCGGCAAGGACGGCGTGATCACCGTCGAGGAGTCGAACACGTTCGGCATCGAGACCGACTTCGTCGAGGGCATGCGCTTCGACAAGGGCTACATCTCGCCCTACTTCGTGACCGACCCCGAGCGCATGGAGGCCGTCCTCGACGACGCCCTCGTGCTGCTCGTGTCGGGCAAGATCAGCAACGTCCGCGACCTCGTGCCGGTGCTCGAGAAGGTCATGCAGGCCAACAAGCCGCTC
>JAAZBK010000244.1 GCA_012513855.1 Acidimicrobiales bacterium | reverse complement strand
TCCCGACGGTCTGCTGAGGGCTCACAAGGTGGCCGTTGGAGTGTGGGGCAGGCTGCGGGTGCTCGACGGAACGGTCACCTTCGTGGCCGAGGAATCGGGTGAACGCCGAACCCTCGGGCCGGGCGAGAGCCAGGTGATCGAACCCGATCTGCCACACCACGTGGAACCCTCCGACGACGCTCGCTTCGAGGTCGAGTTCCACCGCTGACCGGGCCGGTCAGGTGGCCGGGTCGAGCGTCGTGATCGTGAGGTCGGACGTCTCCGAGAAGGCGGCGAGGCCCTGCATGTCGAGGGACCGCACGATCCGCAGCGGTAGCCAGTCGTCCTCGGAGAACCACAGCGACTCGTTCCAGGTCCCGGTGAGGTCGCCCGACAGCGTGTTGACGATGTCGACCTGAACCGCCGCCACCTCCCGACCGTCGACGTCGACCACCGCGGTCCTGGCCGTGACCGTCCCATCGACCGTGGCACTGAGCTCGGCCGGACCGCCGTCGATGGTGAGCGAGCAGGTGAGGGCGGTCTCGCCGGTGGCCTGCGGGTCGATCAGGACGTCTTCGTCGCAGGCCATGGTGGCCACCGGCTTCATGGGCCCGACCGTCTGCCGCTTGGAGTGGCCAGCCAGGCGGACCCCGTCGTCGTCGGTGGTGCAGTACGTGGTGTCCTCGCTGTGCTCGGCCAGCAGGTCGAGCTTCACCTTGAAGCAGCCTTCCTGGTCGCCATCGGTGATGGTGACCGGCACGATGTCGGGGTAGTCGCGGGTCTCGGCCGGCAGCGGGCCCAGCTTGACCGACTCCTGGCCGGTGGTGGCGAAGGAGTAGACGCCCGGTGTGGGCGTGGTGTCGACAGCGCTCGGACCCTCGGTGCCTTCGGCGGAACCGGCGTCGTCGGAGGTGGTGCTGGCCGACTGGTCGGAGCGGAAGTTGTCGAGTGCTTCGTCCTCGGTCACCGCGGTTCCTCCCCTGGGCCAGGCGAGGAAGGCGACCAGGGCAATGACGACCACCAGCGCCACCGGGCCGGCGACGAGCAGCTTGCGCTTCACGCGCTGGTCGGTTCGGCGCGCCGGACCGCGGTGAAGGCGCACGCCTCCAACTGGTCGGAGTTGCCGCTCATGGCCCGGCGCATCGCCAGCACCCGACTGCGCGCATCGCCGTCTCGGAGCACGCGGCTGGCGAACCGGGCCGCACTGATCGGGCCCTCGTCGGCGATGAGCCGCTTGGGCTCCAGGAGGTGGAGCGGAGCGGTGAAGCTCTGGTCGACGTCGAATCCGGCCTCGGTGAAGAGCGCCTGCCAGTCTGCGAGCGACAGCGGCGACACGTTGACCTTGATGGAGCCCTGGAGCTGGGCCTTGACCCGGGCCCGGTCGTCCTCGCTGGCGTCGGCCTTGAAGGCGACCTCGTGCATGCCGACGCGGCCTCCGGGCTCGACGATGCGGGCCAGCTCGGCCACTATGCCGCGCTTCTGCGAGTCGGGTTGCATGGTGAGGTAGGCCTCGCCGAAGGCAACGGTGGCCGAGGAGCCATCGAGGCCGGTGTCTGCCGCCGACGCGTTGCGCACCTCCCGGCGGGGGCCCGCCAGGATGTGCCCGACGCGCTCGGCCGACACCGGATCGCGATCCACGCCCACGTAGCTGTGGGGGTTGCGGCCCAGGACCATCTCGGTGGTGGACCCGAGCCCGGGAGCCAGCTCCACCACGCGGTCGGAGGAGCCGATGTCGAGCGCCCCGAGGAGCTTGGCGGTGAGCTCCCTGCCGCCTGGTCGGAGCACCTTCTTGCCCAGACGGGCCAGGAGCCAGTGCCCCGGCATGCGGTCGGCGGCGAGCTGCTCGCCGGGGAGGTGTTCTGCGACCTGTGCCATGTGCAGAATCGTAAACCCAGATGTGTAGGAATACCTAACAAAAGTTCTAGAAATAATCACCAGCGGCCGACGGGAACCGCTCAGCTCCACCGGAATGGTTCGTCGGCCGCTCGCGCCCGTAGGCTTGCGGACTTCACAACCGATTCATGCGCTCCGGCGCGATCTCTGAAGTAGGAGCACCGATGGCTGAGATCATCCTCAAGGCCGAAACCGGCCGAGAACTGGGCAGTGGCCCGTCCAAGCGCCTCCGCGTGGAGGGCAAGGTACCCGGCGTGGTCTACGGCCTCGATGCCGAGCCCGTCCCGGTCACGGTCGAGTGGCGTCCGTTCCGCGAGACCCTCGTGACCGATGCCGGTCTGAACGTGCTGATCGACCTCGACATCGACGGCGACGTTGCCCTCTGCATGGTCAAGGAGCTCCAGCGCCACCCGATCCGGGGCGACGTGCTCCACGTCGACTTCCTGCGCGTCAGCCGCGACGCGGCGATCACCGTCGAGGTCCCGATCGTCCTGGAGGGCGAGGCCGAGCTGGTGTCGCGCGAGGGCGGCACCGTCGACCACGTCCTGTTCGCGCTGCTCCTCAGCGCCAAGCCGGCCGACATCCCCAACGAGATCCAGGTCGACATCTCCGCCCTGGAGATGGGCCACGCCATCCGGGTGGCCGACCTGGTCCTCCCGGCGGGTGTCACCACCGATATCGATCCGGAGGAGGCCGTGGTGACCACGGTGTTCGCCGATGTGGTCGAGGAGCCCGAGCCCGAGGAAGGCGAAGAGGGCGAGGGCGCCGAGGCTCCGGCCGCCGGCGCCGAGGCTCCCGCCGAGGGCGGCGACGAGGGCTGACCGCTCCGGCGACGTCGGGCTGATCCATGGTCTTCGGTCGAAGGGGTGCCGCGTCCGAGCGGCGCGGTACCCCCGCCGACCTCCTGGTCATCGGCCTCGGGAACCCCGGTGTCGAGTACGCGAACAGCCGGCACAACATCGGCGCCGACGTGGTGGCCTACCTGGCCGACCGCCACGGTGGTCGCCTCAAGGCCAGCAAGGAGCGGGCCATGTCGTGCGAGGTCCGGATCGGGCCGCACCTGGTGGCGCTGGCGTTTCCCCAGACCTTCTACAACGAGTCGGGCGCGTCGGCGGCGCCGCTGGCCCGGCGCCACGGCATAGACGACCCCCACCGGCTGGTGGTGGTCCACGACGAGATGGACCTGCCTCCCGGCAAGCTGAAGGTGAAGGTCGGAGGCGGCCTGGCGGGCAACAAGGGGCTCAAGTCGATCAAGGCCCACCTAGGAACCGACGACTTCCTCCGGGTGAGGCT
>JAAZBK010000243.1 GCA_012513855.1 Acidimicrobiales bacterium | reverse complement strand
TCAGGTGAGCTCGTCGAGGAGTGCTTCGACGCGCTGGTGGATTTGGTCTCGGATGCGGCGGACGGTGTCGATGTCTTGTCCGGCGGGGTCGTCGAGGGGCCAGTCCTCGTAGCGCGTGCCGGGGACGTAGGGGCAGGTATCGCCGCAGCCCATGGTGATGACGACGTCGGCGGTGTGGAGGTCGGTATCGGTCCAGCGTCGGGGTTGGTGGTGGGCGATGTCGATGCCAGCCTCGGCCATGGCCGCGACGGCGGTCGGGTTGAGGTCTTCGGCGGGTTCGGATCCGCCGGAGAACGCGGCGGCGCGTCCCTGGGCGAGGTGGTCGAACCAGCCGAGGGCCATCTGGGAGCGGCCGGCGTTGTGGACGCAGAGGAACAAGACGGTGGGCGTGGTCTCGCCACTCGTGGTCACGGGGACTCCTGGAGGATCTGTGCGGCGGGTGTCGGTTGGGGATAGAGGAGCCGGATGAGTCCGATGGCGATGGCAGTGCCGACGAGCTGCATGGTGATGAACATCGGGGCCGAGGACGGGGCGATGCCGGTGAAGGTGTCGGTGAGGGTGCGGCCAACGGTGACGGCGGGGTTGGCGAAGCTGGTCGAGGACGTGAACCAGTAGGCACCGGCGATCCACGCCGCCACGACATAGGGGACCGCGGCCGACCGACCGGTTCGGACACAGCCGTGGATGACCAGCAGCAGGCCGATGGTGGCGATCACCTCGGAGAGCCACAGGGGTCCCGAGGTCCGAGCCTGGGTGGACAGCTCGACGGCGGGGAGGTCGAACATGGCGTTGGCGAGGATCGTGCCGACACAGGCTCCGACCACCTGAGCGGCGATGTAGAGGGCGGAGTCTCGACGACTGATGGTCCCCAATGCACGTGATGCCAGGGTGACCGCAGGGTTGATGTGGGCACCGGAGATCGCCGCGAACATCGTGATGATCCCGACGAGGGCTCCGGCGGTCGCGGCCGCGTTCGCCAACAGCTGGATGGCCGTGTCGTGCGTTAGGCGTGAGGCCATGATCCCCGAACCGACCACAGCGATGAGCAGAAACGCGGTACCGATCGCTTCCGCGGTGAGTCGCCGGACCCGATCAAGGCCCGGCGACTCGTTCAGCAGCAACCGGCGGCCGAACCCGGCGCGGCGCCGATGGCGACGGACTCGCTGATCGCGCCAGGCGAGCAGCACTGGCCGGTCTCACCTTCGCCGCGAGGGGTGCTCGACATCTGCACGGCGTCGCCGACCTTGACGTACCACTCCCATGGAGCGCCGTCAGGGTCGTTCACCCACGTCTCGGTCTTGTGCGAGTAGCAACACGTCGTGTCATCGACGCCGGTGGTGGCCAGGCCGTCACTCGTTAGGCGGGCCTCGGCGGCTTCGACCTCGGGGGCGGTCTCGACCTCGACGCCGAGGTGGTTGAGGGTGCCGCCGCCGTCGCCTTCGATGAGCACCAGCTTGAGCGGCGGATCCGCGATCGCGAAGTTGGCGTAACCAGGCTTGCGCTTGGCCGGTTCGGCGGCGAACAGCTTCGAGTAGAAGTCGACGGCCTGGTCGATGTCAGACACATTGAGGGCGAGCTGGACTCGTG
>JAAZBK010000242.1 GCA_012513855.1 Acidimicrobiales bacterium | reverse complement strand
CTGCCGCTGCTGGTGGGGGCCAAGGGCGACCGGATGCTCGGCTACGCCGCCCGCTGGGCTCACGAGTGGAACATGTGGTCCACGCCGGAGACCAACGTGGAGCGGGCCGCGGTCCTGCACCGGCACTGCGAGAGCATCGGTCGGGATCCGGCGGCGATCACCCGCTCCACCCAGGCCCTGGTGTTCCTGGCCGAAGACGGCTCGCCCGAGTCGATCCGGCGCCAGCAGGAGCTCACCGAGCGCTACTCGCCCCGCCCCAGCGTGGCCGGCACCGCGGCCCAGATCGCCGAGCAGGTGGCGGCCTACGGCGAGGTCGGGGTCAGCGAGTTCATCGTGCCCGACCTGACCCTCGGCACCGGCGCCCAGCGCACCGACACGCTCGACGCCCTGATCGAGGCGTTCGCCCCGCTCCGCGGCTGAACCGGCCGCCTCTCGGGCACGACGCGGCCGGGCGTGGTTGGCTGACCACCGTCAGACCCACGTCCACCAGGAGGGTTCCACGTGCCCCGTCTCTCACAGGTCCCACGCGCCGACGCACCCGAGGGCATCGTGACCACGATGTACGACTACATCTTCGGCCCCCGAGACCCGGTGGCCGAGCCCGGACTGCCCAACGGCACGCCGGGCAACTGGTGGACCACGGTGGCCCAGGTGCCGGAGATGCTCGAGCACTGCGTGGGCGGCTTCCGCTTCTACCGGAACCCCGAACGGGACCTGTCGCCGGTGTTGCGGGAACTGGCCCAGATGAGGGTGGGCTGGGCGCGGGGGAGCCGGTTCGTGTTCTCCCAGCACTGCAAGGCAGCCCGCGACAACCACGTCCCCGAGGTTCAGATCGAGGCCATCCCGGCGTGGTCGTCCAGCGATGCGTTCGACGCCCGGGAGCGGGCGGTCCTGGCGTGGGTCGACGCCCTGGTGCTCCAGGGGGGCCGGGCTTCGGACCAGACCTTCGCCGCGCTGTCAGAGCACCTGAGCGAGGTCGAGATCCTGGAGCTGACCTACATCACCACGCTCTACGACCAGCACGCCGTGATGACCAAGGCGCTGAGGCTGGAACTCGACGACGTGGACGATCCGATCACCGAGCTCACTGGAGACGGGATCAGCACCGGCCTCGGCATGGGGTGAGCGGCTGGCTCGGGTGGTGGGGTCAGGCCGCGGCGGGGGCGGTGACCAGGCCCTCGGGCAGGTCGCCCATGAGCTGGGCCAGCTCGGGTAGTAGGCCGCGGTAGGCGCTGGTGCTGCGCCAGAACATGGCGATCTGGCGATGGGGCGCAGGAGCGGCGAAGCGCAGCAGCTCGACGTCGTTCGACGGCGGTACCGGCGGCTGAACGGCCAGCGAGGGCAGGAGGGTGACGCCGACCCCGGCGGCCACCATCTGGCGGAGCGTCTCGAGGCTGGTTGCCCGGAAGCCCCGGCGCTCGCGGCCACCGCTCAGCCGGCACACCTCGAGCGCCTGGTCCCGCAGGCAGTGGCCCTCCTCGAGGAGGAGCAGGTCTTCGGTGGCCAGCACCGAGAGGTCGACCGGGCCGGACCGCTCGGTGAGAGGGTGACCGGTGGGAACGGCCAGGACGAACTCCTCGGTGAACAGGGGCTCCATGTGCAGGCCGTCGTGCTGGACCGGTAGGGCCAGCAGGCCGGCGTCGAGCTCGCCGGAGCGGAGCTGTTGGAGGACGACCTCGGTCTTCTCCTCCACGAGCAGCAGCTCGAGGTCGGGGAACCGAGCGTGGACCTGGGGCACCACGTGGGGGAGGAGGTAGGGCGCCAGGGTGGGGAACAACCCCAACCGGATGCTGCCCGCCTCGGGGTTCTGGGCCCGCCGGGCGATGCCGCGGATGTCCTCGGCTTCCTTGAGCATCGCCCGGGCCCGTTCGACCACCTGTTCGCCGGCGGGCGTGAGCATGATCTGGCGCGGGTTGCGCTCGACCAGGCTCACGCCGAGCTCCATCTCCAGCTTCTTGATCTGGGTGGAGAGGGTCGGCTGGCTCACGAAGGAGGCCTCGGCGGCCTTTCCGAAGTGGCGGTGGTCGGCCACCGCCACCAGGTAGGTGAGGTCTCGCAGGTTCATGAGCGTGCCGTCCTAGCGTTCCGGCGGACCTGGATCAGGCCGAGGCCAGAGCGGGTTCGTCGGCCGGTGCCGATGTGCGGATCAGGTGGTCGAAGGCGCTGAGGCCGGCGGTGGCTCCGGCGCCCATGGCGATCACGATCTGCTTGTAGGGGACCGTGGTGCAGTCGCCGGCGGCGAACACGCCCGAGGCCGAGGTCTGGCCGCGGTCGTCGACCACGATCTCACCCCGGGGGCTGAGCTCCACCGATCCCTCCAACCACTCGGTGTTGGGCAGGAGGCCGATCTGCACGAAGATCCCTTCGAGCTCGATCGTGTGGCTCTGGTCGGTGGTGCGGTCGGTGTAGGTGATGCCGGTGACCTGCTCGCCGTCGCCGAGGACCTCGGTGGAAAGCGCGCTCACGATGATGTCGACGTTGGGCATGCTGCGCAGCTTGCGCTGGAGCACGTCGTCGGCGCGGAGCTTGTCGTCGAACTCGATCAGGGTGACGTGGGTGACCACGCCCGCCAGGTCGATGGCGGCCTCCACTCCGGAGTTGCCGCCGCCGATCACGGCCACGCGCTTGCCCTTGAACAGGGGACCGTCGCAGTGCGGGCAGTAGGTGACGCCCTTGTTGCGGTACTCCTGCTCGCCAGGCACGTTCATCGATCGCCAGCGGGCGCCGGTGGAGAGCACCACCGTGCGGGACTTCAGCGTGGCGCCGCTCTCGAGTTCGATGGTGACCAGTCCGTCGTCGCCGGCGGGCACCAGCTTGGACGCCTTCTGGAGGTTCATGATGTCGACGTCGTACTCGCGGACGTGGTGTTCCAGAGCCGAGGCGAGCTTGGGGCCCTCGGTGTACGGCACGGAGATGAAGTTCTCGATCGACATGGTGTCGAGGACCTGGCCGCCGAAGCGCTCGGCGGCGACGCCGGTGCGAATTCCCTTGCGGGCGGCGTAGACGGCCGAAGCGGCGCCGGCGGGACCGCCACCGACCACCAGGACCTCGAAGGGATCCTTCTCGGAGATGGCGGCGGCTTGGCGCTCGGCGGCGCCGGTGTCGAGCTTGGCCACGATCTGTTCGAGCGACATGCGGCCCTGGTCGAACTCCTCACCGTTGAGGAACACCGACGGGACGGCCAGGACCTTGCGCTCCTCGGCCTCGTCGGGGAAGACGGCGCCGTCGATGGCGGTGTGGCGGATGCGGGGGTTGATGACGCTCATGAGGTTGAGCGCCTGGACCACGTCGGGGCAGTTCTGGCACGAGAGCGAGAAGAACGTCTCGAACTCGTACTCGCCTTCGAGGTCTCGGATCTGCTCGAGCACCTCGGGATCGGCGGTGGACGGGTGGCCGCCGACCTGGAGGAGGGCGAGCACCAGCGAGGTGAACTCGTGACCCAGCGGGATGCCGGCGAACCGGATCGAGACGTCGGTGCCGGTTCGGACGATGTCGAACGCAGGCGTGCGGGGACTCGATTCGCCACCGGGCTGGTCGCGGCGGGCGGTGATGGACGGGGAGAGCGACGCGATCTGCTCGAGCAGCTCCCAGAGCTCCTGGCTCTTGGGGCCGTCGTCGAGGTAGGCGACGAGCTCGATGGGCTGGGTGACCTTCTCGAGGTGGGTCTTCAGTTGGGTTGCGAGGGTGTCATCGAGCATTGGGTTCTCCATCCGGGTGTGTCAGGCGTGGGGTGGGAAGGGAGGGCCACCCCACGCCCGACGGAACTTGAACTACTGGTGTTCGTGGTCGGGCGCGGGCCCGACCGGATCAGATCTTGCCGACGAGGTCGAGCGAGGGGGCGAGGGTGTCAGAGCCCTCTTCCCACTTGGCGGGGCAGACCTCACCCGGGTGGGCGCGCACGTACTGGGCGGCCTTGATCTTGCGCAGCACCTCAGCGGCGTTGCGGCCGATGCCCTCGGCGGTGACCTCTTCGAACTGCACGACGCCGTCGGGGTCGACCAGGAAGGTTCCACGGTCGGCGAGGCCGGCGGGGCGCATCACCTCGAAGTTGCGGGTGATCTCACCGCTGGGGTCGCCGAGCATCGGGTACTGGATCTTGCCGATGGTGTCGGAGGTCTCGTGCCAGGCCTTGTGGGTGAAGTGGGTGTCGGTGGAGACCGAGTAGATCTCGACGCCCAGCTTCTTGAACTCCTCGTAGTTGTCGGCCATGTCGCCCAGCTCGGTGGGGCAGACGAAGGTGAAGTCGGCCGGGTAGAAGAAGAACACGGACCACTTGCCCTTGGTGTCGGCATCGCTGACGTCGACGAACTCGCCGTTGTGGAAGGCCGTCGCGTTGAAGGGCTTGATCTCGGTGTTGACCAGGGTCATGACTGTGTACCTCTATGGGTTCAGCGGATGTGCTGATAGAGACTATAGATCATGATTCTAGCCTGCGATCGACGTTCTCGATCGTTTGTGGCTATGTCGCCGATAGCGTCCGCCTATCGGCCCACCACGTAGACCCGGTGGCGCGTCAACCGATGGGTTCAGCCGGTGGCGCTGGCCGCCCAACGGCCGCGGCCGTCTCCCTTGGCCTTGAACAGCGCCTGGTCGGCCGCGTCGAGGACCGACCCGACCGGTTGACCGGGGAAGCCGACCGCCACGCCCACCGACACCCCGATCGGTACCTCGATGTGGCCGTCGGCGTGGTCGCCGCCCTCGATGCTGAGCGGTTCCACGAACAGGCCGACGATCCGCTCTGCGAGGTCGGTGGCGGCCTCGCGGCAGGTTCCGGGCGGGCACAGGACCACGAACTCGTCGCCGCCCATGCGCGCCAGGGTGGTGTCGGCCGGCACCACGCTGGCCAGGCGCTCTGCCGCACCGCGCAGCACCCGATCTCCCATCATGTGCCCGAGCGAGTCGTTGACCCCCTTGAACCCGTCGAGATCCAGGTACAGGACGGCGTGAGGCTCGTCGGATGGCTGGGCATCGGCCTCGTCGAACAGCTCCATGAGCCGCGTCCTGCTGGTGACGCCGGTGAGCTGGTCGATCCGCACGGCTCGCTGCAACAGGCTGAGGTGGGCCCGCCTCTGCAGGACCAGCGCGAGCGCCCGGTGCATGTTCGTCATCGCATACCGATGGCCGGAGACGGTGGGGCCGGCGCGGGTGGTCCATATCAGGAGCCGGGCGCCCTCGGGGTGGGCGGGGTCCTCGACCGCGGCCACCAGGCACTCGACGAAGCCGGCCTCGTCGGCGGTGGCACGCAGCGCGGGACCGAGGGGAACCACCTCGGGTTCGGCGCCGACGGCCACCTCCCACGGGGCCACCTCGTCGGGGTGGCTGACGTCGTAGAGGGAGGCCGGCAGGTTCGCGGTGTACCAGCGGCGCTCGCCGTCGTCGTCGAAGTAGGAGACCGCGTACCCGTCGGTGGGGTGCCGCCAGGTGGCCAGCTCGACCACCAGCGCCACCTGGTTCTCGAAGGGCTGGTCGCTGGTGACCGACTCCAGGAGCCGGTCGTGGATCACGAGGTCGCCGCTCAGCCGCGCCACCACCAGCAGGTGATCGTCGCCGGGGGCGGTGGAGCCGTTGATCTCCACGTGGACCCAGGAGCCGTCGGCGGTGCGGGTCCGGTAGAGGGCAGGGGTGATCTTCGTCGACTGCGTGAAGACCCCGGCTGACTCCAGCGCCATCACCTCGGCGGCGCGCACGAGGTCGTCGGGGTGCAGGAAGTCGGCGATCGACCGGCCGACGACCTCGGACTTCCGGAAGCCGACCTGGCTGATGGCCGCGTTGCACCACACGACCGTGGTGTCGGACCTCAGGACGAAGACCAGGTCGCTCGACTCGTCCAGGGCGGCCTTGTACCAGGCATCGTCGGGTGGTTCCACGTCGTGGTCTGGTGGTGGAGCGTTCACCCCGTCCCAGCTTTCTCTGGCCGCCGATCCTCTCGTGGGGCCGATTGTAAGCGTCGCGGCCCGAACGCTCTGAGTCGTCGGGCGGCCGGTGATCAGCCGATGGGGGTCAGTCGGTGACCAGCTCCTCGATCCGGGCCAGCGTCTTCTCCATGTTCCGCTCGGCCATTCCGGCCATGCGGCGGGTCGACAGGATCGACAGCGGCGACTCCTGGGTGATGTCCCAGGTCTCGCGCACGAGCGTGCCGCCGTCGGTGGGCTCCAGCTCGTAGCGCCAGATGCGCCCGCCGACGTACTTGCCCAGCGCCGTGGGGCCGTGGGTCTGCCAGGCGATGCGGCGGTTCTCCTCGAACTCGATCACGGTGCTGACCATCGAGTACGGGATCCCCAGCTTCATGGACATCCCGAACTTGGACCCGAGCCGGAGCGGCTCGGGGTTCCCCTTGGCCTCGCGGACGGTCCCGGACCCGTCGATCTCGCGGTGTCGGTCGGCGTTGGCGAGGTAGGGGAAGATCGCCTCCGCCGGTGCGTTGATGAGCCGTTCCACCGAGATCACGTCCTCTGCCATGGGTGGGATCGTACCGGTCGCCTGTGGAAGAGTGCCCGCCATGGAACTCGGGCCCCTCCTCGTCGATCTGGAAGCCGAGAGCGCCGACCTCGATCGCATGGTGGCACCGTTGGAGCCTGCGGCGTGGGCCACCCCGACCCCGGCCGCGGGTTGGACCGTCGCCCACCAGATCGCCCACCTCGCGTGGACAGACGGAGCGGCCGCCACGGCCGCCTCCGACCCCGAGGCCTTTCACACCATGGTCGAGGCTGCCATCGGAGACCCTGAGCACTTCGTCGACCGGGCCGCGGAGGCGGCTGCCCGGACCGATCCGGCAGAGCTCCTGCAGACGTGGCGCGACGGCCGACGCGCCCTGGCCCGGGCGCTGGCAGCGGTGCCCGACGGCGGACGGATCCCCTGGTTCGGCCCGCCGATGGGGGCCGCGTCGATGGCCACGGCCCGGCTCATGGAGACCTGGGCGCACGGTCAGGACGTGGCCGATGCACTTGGCGTCGAGAGGACTCCCACCGCTCGCCTGCGCCACGTGGCCCACATCGCCGTGAGGGCCCGCGGGTTCGCCTACGGGATCCACGGCCGCGAGGTGCCCGATGTCGAGGTGCGGGTCGAGCTGGCCGCTCCCGACGGCGAGGTCTGGACGTGGGGCCCCGACGAAGCCACCGACGTGGTGCGCGGCCCGGCCCTCGACTTCTGCCTGCTGGCCACCAAGCGTCGCCACCGCGACGACCTCTCGCTCCGCACCGACGGAGCCGCCGCGGCCGACTGGCTGAACATCATCCAGGCGTTCGCGGGTCCGCCGGGCGGTGGACGCGAGCCGCTGGCCGACCGCTAGCTCAGCTGGCCGCGGGGTGCCCGGTGGGCGTCGCCGACCATCCGCGATCCGTCGTTTCGAGGCACCTAGGCTCGATCGCTCGCGGCCACGAGGCCGTTTTCAACGACGACATGGAGGCGAACCCATGGAATCCCCCGATCTCACCAACGAAGAGTTCACCCAGGCTCTGGACCAGTCCTGGGTGAGCCGGTCCGACACCGGCAGCACCGCGTTGCTCACCCGCATGCGCGACTCACTGGCCGCCATGGACGCCAGCGACAGCCGGCCCAAGCTCTCCAAGGAGCAGTTCCTGGCCGAGCTGGCCGGCGAACGGACCTGATCGCCGCACCCGATCTGATCCCTCGGTCTGGACCGCCGTGGGCCAACATGGTCGGGTGCGTGAGCTAACCCAGGCCAGCAAGCTTCAGAACGTCGTCTACGAGATCCGTGGACCGGCCAACGCCCACGCGGCCCGGCTCGAAGCCGAAGGGCACCACATCCTCAAGCTGAACATCGGCAACCCGTCGGTGTACGGCTTCGAGGCGCCACCGGCCATCGTCCGCGATGTGTTGAGCGCGCTGCCCGAAGCTCACGGCTACACCGAGTCCAGGGGCATCATCTCGGCCCGTCGCGCCGTGGTGGCGCGCTACGAACTCGAGCCCGGGTTCCCCGAGCTCGACGTAGACGACGTCTACCTCGGCAACGGGGTGTCCGAGCTGATCATCATGACCATGCAGGCGTTGCTCGACGACGGCGACGAGGTGTTGGTCCCGGCGCCGGACTACCCGTTGTGGACCGCCGCGGTCAGCTTGGCCGGCGGTACACCGGTGCACTACCTGTGCGACGAGGCCGACGGCTGGAACCCAGACCTCGAGGACATGGCATCGAAGATCACGCCGGCCACCAAGGCCGTCGTGGTGATCAACCCCAACAACCCCACCGGCGCCGTCTACAAGCGAGAGGTGCTGGAGGGCATCGCCAAGCTCGCGGCCGAGCACGAGCTGCTGCTCCTGTCCGACGAGATCTACGACCGCATCCTCTACGACGACGCGGTGCACGTCCCGCTGGCGTCGGTGGCGCCGGATCAGCTGTGCATCACCTACAACGGCCTCTCCAAGACCTACCGGGTGGCCGGCTACCGGTCGGGCTGGATGGCCGTGACCGGACCGCGCAAGCACGCCAGCGGCTTCCTCGAGGGCATCGACCTCCTGGCCTCGTCGCGCCTGTGTCCCAACGCGCCGGCCCAGCACGCCATCCAGGCGGCGCTGGGCGGTCAGCAGAGCATCGCCGAGCTGATCGGCCCCGGGGGTCGGTTGCTCGATCAGCGCGACGCCGCGATCCGGTCGCTGAACCGGATCCCCGGCGTCTCGTGCGTGGTCCCCCGGGGTGCGCTGTACGTGTTCCCTCGCCTGGACCCCGAGGTCTACGAGATCCACGACGACTCACAGCTGGTTCTCGACCTGTTGCTCGACGAGAAGATCCTCGTGGTGCAGGGCACCGGCTTCAACTGGCCGGAGCACGATCACATCCGGATCGTCACCCTTCCGTGGGCGCGGGAGCTGGAGACGGCCATCGAGCGGATCGGCAACTTCCTGGCCGGCTACAAGCAGTAGCTCAGCTGGATCGGGTCACGCTGCCGGGAGCTCGCCGACGCTCTCGATCCGGAGGACGACCTCGCCCTCCTCGTCGGAGCGCCTCAGGTCGACCGTGGCGGTGACGGCCCAGCCCAGGTCGCCGGCCGGGTCGAGCACCACCTGGCGCACCTGCCACTCCTGGTCGCGCTCGATCACGGTGAGCAGGGCCGGGTTGCGGGCGTCTCCGTCGACCACGATCTCGCCGTACTCGTCGAAGAACGGCTGGAACGCGTCGAACCAGCGCTGGGTGGTCCAGCCGTCGTCTCCGTCGAGCACGCCCAGCTCCTCCCACTGACGGCGGGCCGCCAGCTCGACGCGCTGGAACATGGCGTTGCGCACCAGCACGCTGAAGGCGCGGCGGTTGGCGGTGAGCGGGGGTGGGGAGTGCTCGAGCACGTCCTCGGCGAAGGCCGCCACCGCGGCATCGTCGTCGGGGTGGGCCAGCGCCTCCCACTCGTCGAGCAGGCTCGAATCGACCTGCCGGACCAGTTCGCCCAGCCACTCGGTGACGTCGATCAGCTCTTCGGACTTGGTGTCCTCCGGCACCGTCTTCACGAGCGTCCGGTAGGCGTCGGTCAGGTAGCGCAGGAGCGTGCCCTCCGACCGGGCGATCTGGTGGTGGCGCACGTAGTCGGAGAAGCCCATGGCCCGTTCGAACATCTCGCGCACCACCGACTTGGGCCGCAGGGGGTGGTCGGCCACCCAGGGGTGGCTCTGGCGGTACACCTCGTACATGGGTTCCAGCAGATCGACGAGCGGCTTGGGATGGCTGATGTTCTCCAGCTCGGCCATCCTCTGGTCGTAGTCGAGGCCCTCCATCTTCATGCGGGCCACGGCCTCGCCCTTGGCCTTGTTGATCTGCGCGGCGATCACCGGTCGGGGGTCCTCCAGGACCGACTCGATCACCGACACCACGTCGAGCGCCCAGGTCGGGCTCTCCGGATCGAGCAGGTCGAGCGCGGCCACGGCGAAGGGCGACAGCGGCTGGTTGAGGGCGAAGTCGGCCTGGAGGTCGACGGTGACCCGTACGGTGCGGCCCCGGTCGTCCGGTTCGTCCAGCTCCTCCACCACGCCGCCGTCGATCAGGGCCCGTTCGATCTCGGCGGCCCGGTCGACCAGCCGCTTCTGGTTCGTCTCGGTCTCGTGGTTGTCGGTGAGGAGGCGTTGGAGGGCGGCGCGTCCGTCGCCGGGACGGTCCAAGACGTTGAGGAGCATCGAGTGGCTCACCGACATGGACGAGGTGAGCGGTTCGGGGTCGGCGGCCACCAGGCGGGTGAAGGTGGGCTCCCCCCAGCTCACCATCCCCTCGGGCGGCTTCTTCTTGGGCTGCTTGCGGACCTTCGACGGGTCGCCGCCGGCCTTGGCCAGTGCCTTGGCGGCTGACTTGGCGTTCTCGATGACGTGGTCGGGTGCCATCACCACGACGCGGCCGGAGGTGTCGAACCCGGCGCGCCCGGCCCGCCCGCCGATCTGGTGGAACTCGCGGGCCGACAGGAGCCGGGTTGTGGTTCCGTCGTACTTGGAGAGCGAGGTGAGCACCACGGTCCGGATCGGCACGTTGATGCCGACGCCGAGCGTGTCGGTGCCGCAGATCACCTTGAGGAGGCCGGCCTGGGCGAGCTTCTCCACCAGCCGGCGGTAGCGGGGGAGCATCCCGGCGTGGTGGACCCCGATGCCGTTGCGGACGAAGCGTGAGAGCGTCCGGCCGAAGCCGGCCGAGAACCGGAAGTCGGCGATCAGGTCCGCGATGGCGTCCTTCTCCTCCCGCGTGCACAGCTTCAGGCTCATCAGGCTCTGGGCCCGTTCGGCCGCTCCGGCCTGGGTGAAGTGGACCAGGTAGATCGGTGCCTGATCGGTGGCGAGCAGCTCTTCGAGCACCTCGGTGATCGGTTCGAGGCGGAACTCGTGGTGCAGCGGCACCGGCCGGGAGGCCGAGCGGACCACGGCGACGGGCCGGCCGGTCCGGTCAAGCAGGTGCTCCTCGAAGCGGGCGACGTCGCCCAGGGTGGCCGACAGCAGAACGTGCTGCGCGTCGACGAGCTCCAGCAGCGGGACCTGCCAGGCCCAGCCGCGGTCGGGATCGGCGAAGTAGTGGAACTCGTCCATCACCACCTGGCCCACCGGGGCGTGGCGGCCGTCGCGCAGAGCCATGTTGGCCAGGATCTCGGCCGTGCAGCAGATGATCGGGGCGTCGTGGTTCACCGCGGCGTCGCCGGTGAGCATGCCGACCCGCTCGGCCCCGAACGTGGCCGCCAGGTCGAAGAACTTCTCCGACACAAGGGCCTTGATGGGAGCGGTGTAGAAGGTCCGCACCCCTCTCGCCAGGGCCACGGCGTGGGCGGCGCTGGCGATGAGGCTCTTGCCCGAGCCCGTCGGCGTGTTGACGATCACGTGGCTCCCGGCGGCGATCTCCAGCAGCGACTCCTCCTGGTGCGGGTAGAGGGTGAGGCCCCGATCGTCGGCCCAGTCGAGGAAGGCGTCGACCGCCTCGTCGACGCCGTTCGCTGCCGCGATGCGGTCGCCGAGGGTGCCTTCGGTGGTCGTCTGAACCGGGTCGGTGGCATCCATCGGTCCCGATCGTAGGGACCTTGACGCAGCGGGCCGGGGGGAGGACGGTGGACCGAGGAGGGTCGAACCGACGAACTGGAGCATCAGATGTTCGTTCAGGTGATCGAAGGAACCACGTCGAACCCCACCGCCCTCAAGGAGTGCCTGGAGAGGTGGCAGAACGATCTGCGCCCCGGAGCCACCGGGTTCCTGGGTTCGACCGAGGGCGTCGGCGACGACGGTGAGGTGATGATCTTCGTCCGCTTCGCCGACCGGGCGTCGGCCATGGCCAACTCGCAGCGGCCCGAGCAGGGCGAGTGGTGGGACGAGGTGGAGGCGCTGTTCGACGATTCGCCGCGGTTCCACGAGACCGACGACGTGACCGAGATGCGCCACGGCGACGAGCAGCGGGCCGGGTTCGTCCAGGTGATGGAGGGACACGTGGCCGACCGGACTCGTGCTCAGGATCTGGAGGGCCGCGCCGACGAGGTGCTCACCGCCATGCGGCCGGACCTGCTCGCGATGACCACCGCCTACTTCGACGACGGCGACTACGCGAGCGTCGCCTACTTCACCAACGAGCGCGACGCCCGGCGGAACGAGTCGTCGCCGATGCCGGAGGGCATCAGCGAGCAGTTCCGCGATTGGGACGAAGCCATGCCGGTCGAGCGCTACATCGACCTGCGCGACCCGATGATGATCGCCGCTGCTCTCTGACCGGTCCTAGCGTGGGTGCGTGACAGCCCTGGGCCATGACCACGACCGGTTCGAG
>JAAZBK010000241.1 GCA_012513855.1 Acidimicrobiales bacterium | reverse complement strand
GGCCGCAACAACGTGGTGCGCAACAGCTACTTCGCATCCACGGGTGGCTACGTGTACCCGGGTTCGAGCCCGCAGGCCACCTACACCAACAACCGCGACCTGCACTCGGGAGCGTCGCTGAACCTCCCCGGCTGATCTGCGGTGACGGCACTCGCACCCCGCACCGGGGTGCGAGTGCCCAGTCGGCCGGCTTCCGGTGCTTCCGCAGCGCGAGTCCGACCCCGCGATCCGGCGCCGCCGTCTGGCACCGTCCGCAGCAGTTCGGGTCGGTGAGCCCTCAGGTTCGAACCGCCACCAGGGACTTCGTGAGGCCGGCCACCCGTTCTCGCACGATCCGCGAGCCGGGGAAGTAGTACGCCAACTCCGATCGGCTCAGAAGTTGCGTCTCGAGCGCGATCGCCATGGCTCCCCGTCGGTCGACCGGCGGCGTGTGCACCAGGGGCCACGACCGCAGGACCCGGGCCCGCAACCCGACCGGAAGGTGTTGAACCCCCGGTGCCAGGAAGTGCGGTTCGATCGGGAACCAGTGGTTCGGGGTCTGGACCCAGTGGCGCGGCGCGAGCGCGTCCACGCTCTCCGCGAAGCGCAGGCGCCGCTCGTGGCCGCCGACGTGTTCGATGACCGAGTTCGAGAAGACCAGGTCGAACTGCTGATCTGCCACCTCGGAGGGAAGGTCGCAGGCGTCGCCGCGGTGAGCTTCGAGCCAGGGGGGAAGGTCTCGGGGCTGCTCCTCGAAGTTCACCACCACGACGTGCTTCGGCCGGGCGGGTGATCTCATCCAGTAGGAGGCCGTCCCGCCCAGGTCGAGCACCCGATGGTGGGCCAACTGCGGAAACGTCGCCTGGAGGAGGTCGAACCGCTTCTTGCGGAACCGTTCCGCCATCGAGCGCTCGCCATCGGTCAAGCTGGTCCGCACCAGCCGAGTGGTCACCGACTCGACCCTACTCGTAGCGCCAGGCGCGGATGTCCTGGTGGCGGGGATGAGTAGTATCGCCAAGGGCGAGTAGGGCTCGGACCGGTCTGATCCTCGGGCCGTGGCACAGGTCGTGCCACGCTCTCGTCCACGAAGCGGAGGATGGATGGATCTGGTCACGGCACTGCGGCTCATGGCCCGACGCTGGGTCGTCGTCGTCCCCGTGCTGCTGCTCACCGTGGCAGCCGTCTTCGTCGCGGCGTCGAGGGTGGCACCCAGCTTCCAGGCCCGTGGCTCGATCCTCGTGCTCCCGGTGACGTCGGAGGGTGCTTCGACCACCGGCCAGAACCCCTACAGCGAGTACGGCGGTCAACGCCTGGCCGTCTCCCACCTCGTGAGCCTGGCGGGCAGCGCGTCGTTCGCCAGGCAGGTGGTCGGCGTCGACTCCTCGGCCAGCTTCGAGCTCACCCCCCAGGCCGATGTCGGCCTCATCGACATCGTGGTCACCGGTCCGTCCGGCGAGGCCACCATCGCCACCATGACCGACCTGGTGTCGATGCTGGAGGATTCGCTCGCCAACCTCCAGGAGGAGATCAACGCTCCGGAGTCGACCTGGGTCGAGATGAGGCGGCTCGACACCCCGGAACAGGCCGAGCAGCTCGCCGGCAGCCGCAACCGGGTGATCGTGGCCGTCTCCGGTGCCGGGCTCCTGGCCGCGGTCGGAGCGGCCTTCGCGCTAGAGGGACTCATCGGGCGGCGAGCCAGCGCTGACAAGGCCAAGGGCCGGCGGCGTCGGCGCCGTGGCAGCTCCCGCTCCGAACAGGCCGACGACGCAGATCACCTAGACGACGCCG
>JAAZBK010000240.1 GCA_012513855.1 Acidimicrobiales bacterium | reverse complement strand
GTTCCTGGTGCGGCGGGGAGGGCCGCTGCCAGGGGGTCACTCGAACTCGCGGATCTCGCCGTCGGAGACCTCGATCACCGCGAACATCGCCACGTGCAGGGCCTCGTGGAGGACGCGGAAGCGGACGAACTCGGGGTCGATCTCGTCGGCCTCGACGGGAGCCTCCTCCAGGCCTTCGGTCTCACCCGCTTCCAGCTCCTGTAGGGCCAGGTCCCAGTCGGTGGACACCGCCCGGCGCTTCAACCACATGTTGGGGGCCTGAACCAACGCCCGCTCCAGGTCGTTGACGATGGCCACCACCACGTCGGTGGTGGTGCGCACTCCGGGAGTGGCCAGCAGGTGGAGGGCCTGGAGCTTGCGCATGGCCAGCGCCGCCACCATCTGCGGGTCGCCCAACTCGGTGACCGCGGAGTCGACCGCCGCGAGGTTCAGCGGCACGGACTCGGGCACGTCGAACCAGCGACGGAGGATGCCGAACATCTCCTCGGCGACCGAGTCGAGCGCCAGCAGTTCGGCCGGCTTGGGCACCGGGCCCAGCGGTTCGCCGTCGTCGTCGAAGAGGTCGTCGTCGAACTCGTCGTAGTCCTCATCGTCGTCGCCGAAGTCGTCGTCCTCGGGCTCCTCGAAGTCGTCGCCCATGCTGGGATGGCTCATCAGCCGATCCGGCCGGTGGTGGGTCGGGGGCCGAAGGTCATCACCACCGTGGTGCCACCTGGAGAATCTCGGAACTCCAACTCGTCGGACAGGAGGCGTATGAGCGGGATGCCCAGCCCGTCCTCGTGGTCCAGCCGCGCCGGATCTGTGACCTCGGGGTGAGCCACCAGGGCATCGGGGTCGAAACCACCGCCGTGGTCCTGCACGGTCATCACGATGCGCTCCCGGCCCAGGCTGCAACGCAGGATGATCGACCTGGAGTCGTCGTGACCGGTGCGTCGGGCGAGCTGGGCCTCGATGGCGTTGGTGCAGGCCTCCGACGCGGCCAGGCGGAGGTCGGCGCTGCGCTCCTCGTCGAAGGCCGGGTCCATGGCCACCGCGGCACCGACCACGAGGCGGGCCACCGACACGACGTCGGGGCGGGGCGGGATGACGAGCTCGATCACCTCTTCGTCTCCGTCGGAGACGCTGGCGATCGGCTCGGCGCTCACGGTGCCGCCGTGTCGAGGACGGAGTCGATCTCGAAGACCTGATCGAGCCCGGTGATGTCGAAGATCTTGAGGACCCGCGGGTCGTCGATCACGAGGCGGAGCTCGCCCTCGTGGCTGCGCAAGCGCTTGAGCGCTCCGATGAGGACGCCCAGGCCGGTGGAGTCGATGAAGTCGACCCACCGCAGATCCACCACGATCCGGTGGTTGCCGGTGGAGATCAACTCGATCAGGCGCTCGCGGAACCGCGGTGAGGTGGCGACGTCGATCTCGCCCGACACGGCGACGATGGACCAGGCGTCTCGCTCCGAAACCTCGAGTCGAAAATCCATGTCGCTCCCTGAGTGGCCGCACCCTCACGCTACCGTCCGGTCGCGGCATCCTGAACCATCGGCAGCACGGCACCGGAAGTGGAGGCGAGCCGCAGGGAGAGCCCACCAGACGGGCACGGTGGGTGAACCAAGGCGCTAGCCGAGGTCAAGACAAGATTGCCACCACGACTGCCCGACCGTTCGCGCAGGCCCTAACATGCGAACGTCTGTTCCTTCGGTCCGGTCACGCTCGATGTCCCTCGCCCCAGCAGCAACCACAGACCCCCTGGACCTCGAGGTCCTGTCCCTGCGAGCGATGCTCGGCCAGGGGTTGGTCCACGCCGAGCGGATCCCGTCTCGCCCAGCGGCGTTCGGCCGGCCCGCCCGTCCGCTGCCCGAACCGCTCCGCCAACGCCTGTCGGAGCTGGGCATCGACGCGCTCTGGGCCCACCAGGCCGAAGCCGTCGATCTGCTCCGCTCTGGCTCATCGACGGTCATCGCCTCAGGAACCGCTTCGGGCAAGTCGCTCTGCTACCAGCTCCCCATCGCCGAAGCCGCCGCCGACCCGTTGCGGCCGGGCACGGCGCTCGCGCTCTTCCCCACCAAGGCGCTCGCCCAGGACCAGCTTCGCGGCTTCGGCCACCTGGCGGCACCGGGACTGGTGGCCGCCACCTACGACGGCGACGCAACGCCGGAGCAGCGCACCTGGGCCCGGGCCAACGCCAACGTGCTGCTCACCAACCCCGAGATGCTCCACTGCGGGCTCCTCCCCCAGCACGAGCGCTGGTCCACGTTCCTGATGCGCCTCCGCTACGTGGTGATCGACGAACTGCACGTGCTTCGGGGCGTGTTCGGCACCCACGTGGCCCACGTCCTGCGCCGGCTCCGCCGGCTGTGCGAGCAGTACGGGTCCTCACCCACCTTCGTCTTCACCTCCGCCACCATCGGCGAACCCGCCGCGCTGGCATCACAGCTGTGCGGCCTGCCGGTCACCGCGGTCACCCACGACGGCTCACCCCGGGGAGAGCGCCTGGTGGCGATGGTGGATCCCAGCCAGATCAGCACCGGCCCCCGCTCACCCAACCGCGTCACGGCCGACCTGGTGGCCGGCCTGGTCAAGACCGGTCACCGCACGCTGGCCTTCTGCCGCAGCCGGGCCGGCACCGAGGTGGTGAGCGCCGAGGTAGTTCGCCGCCACCCCGACCTGAAGCGTCGCGTCCGCCCCTACCGCGGCGGCTACCTCGCCAACGAGCGCCGAGAGATAGAGGCCCAGCTCTTCAGCGGCACCCTGGGCGGGGTCGTCGCTACGTCGGCCCTGGAACTGGGGATAGACGTGGGCGGCCTCGACGCCGTGGTGCTCAACGGCTTCCCCGGCACCATCGCTTCCCTGTGGCAGCAGGTCGGCCGGGCCGGACGCGAGCAGCAGCCGTCGATCGCGGTGCTGGTGGCCGGCGACGACCAGCTCGACCACTACTACCTCCGCCACCCCCACGAGGTGTTCAGCCGTGCTCCCGAACCAGCGGTGGTCAACCCGTCGAACCCCTTCATCCTCGATCCCCACCTCGGATGCGCGGCCTATGAGAAGCCCCTGAGCCACCACGACGAGCGGTGGTGGGCCGATGAGCTCGCCGACGGGGTGCGCCGGCTCGTGGTGGGCGACACGCTTCGGATCCGTCCCTGGCAGCGCAGCACCAAGGCGGTGTGGGCCCGCCGGGGCCACCCGGCCAGCGGCATGGGGCTGCGGTCCGGTTCCTCGCACGAGGTCTGCATCGCCTACGCCGACGGCACCCTGGTGGGCACCGTCGACCGGGCCCGGGCGTGCGACCTGGTCCATCCGGGGGCGGTCTACCTCCACCAGGGTCGACCTCATCGGGTGGTAGCGCTGGACCTCGACGACGGAGTGGCGATCGTCGAACCCGACCCGGGCCGCGAGTTCACCCAGGCCCGCTCCGACGTCCACCTCCGCGTTCTCCACACCGACCGGGCCCGGACGCTGGGACCCATCGAGGTGGGTCTGGCCTCGGTCGAGGTCACCAGCCGGGTCACCGGATACCAGCGACGGGAGGTGCTCACCGGCGATCTCCTGGGCACCGAGGACCTCGACCTGCCGCCGTCGACCCTCGTCACCCGTGGCATGTGGTGGGCCATCCCCGAGTCGCTCCTCGACGAAGCAGGCATCGGCCTCAAGGCTGTCCCCGGCGCACTGCACGCCGCCGAGCACGCCGCCATCGGGATCCTACCGTTGTTCGCCATCTGCGACCGCTGGGACGTCGGCGGTGTGTCGACGCCGTGGCAGCAGGAGCTCACCAGCGCGGCCATCGTGATCTACGACGGCTACCCCGGTGGTGCTGGCATGGCCGAACTGGCCTACGGCGCGGCCGAAGCCCAGCTGCGCGCCACCCTCGAGGTGCTCGAACGCTGCGGCTGCGTCGACGGGTGTCCCAGCTGCGTCCAGTCGCCCAAGTGCGGCAGCTGGAACGAGCCGCTCGACAAGGCGGCCGCCGCCGCTCTCCTGCGCACGGCCGGCTTCGGATCACCAGCGCCGCTCGATCGGCCCTGAACCTCGTTCCGAACCGGCGTCAGCCAGGTGCTGGGCCCTCCACGCGCATCGTCACCGAGGCCTGCACCGTCGGTTCACCCAGCAACCCGCCCACCAGGGGCACATCGGTGGGTGACCGGTAGCGCACGGTCACTGTGACCATCGCTCCCGGGCCACCCCCTCCCGCCACGCTCACCGCCAGGCGACCGCCGTCGAGACCGGGGGAGCCGGCCGCGGCCGCCTCAGCGCTCTCGCCCACCGCCGCAGCGCGGGCCCCCGACCGCGCCGCGTTCACCACCAGGATCTGCGACCGCGCCACCAGGGCCACCTGGATCACTAGCAACAGGGCGACCACCACCACCGGCAGCGCCAACGCGAACTCGACCGTGGCCTGCCCGCCGGCGCGACGGGACCGACCCGGCGCCGTTGCCCGACCGGTCCCGTCGGCCACGTCAACCGGCCTTGGTGATGAGCTGGCCGATCACGACATCGAACAGCTCGCCGATCTTTCCGGAGCCGGTGGCCCAGGCCACCAGCAACAAGGCGATGGCCGCCGCGCCGAGCAGCACCAGGGCGTACTCGGCGGTGGCCTGGCCGGCTTCGGACCGGCGTTTGGATGCAGACATCGGGAACCTCCCGTCGTTGGAATCGGCACCGCGTGGTGCGACCGCTCGTGCGAGCTCGGCACCGTCGGTGCGATCCGGCACCAGACGGTGCGAGGAGGTTCAGATCTCGAGTGCCGCCAGCGAGGCGGCGAGCAGCGGCACCACCGCCAGGAGGACGAAGGCCGGAAGGACGCAGCACACCAGCGGGAAGAGAAGCGTGACCGGGAGGCGTCGGGCTTCGTTCTCGGCCTCCCGTCGCCGCCGGTCCCTGGCGATGGAGGCGACGTCGTGCAGTGCCGGACCGAGCGGTGCGCCCGTGGCCGCACTGGCGGCCAGCGCTCCCGTTAGCGACGGGCCCAGCACGCCCAGCTCTGCGCCGAGACCGGCCAGTGCATCGGCCAGCGACATGCCGTGGGCGAGCGACGACCTGGCGGCCGACAGCGCGGGGCGCAACGGCTCGGGTGCCCTGTCGGCCACCATCACCACGCAGGCCTGGACCGGGTGACCAGCTGCTGCCGCGATGACGAAGAGGTCGACCAGGTCGGGCACCGCCACCTCGACGGCTCGCCGGCGGCGTCGCAGGGCGGACCGCGCCGCACGCACCCGGGCCAGGCCGACGAACGCCACGCCCACCACGGCCACCACGGGTCCGACCACGGCAGCCACCAACAGCACGAGCACCACCACGGCTGCGATCAGCGGCACCGGTGGAGGACGGGCGGCGACATCGGGCGCTCTCGAGCCTGGGCTGATCGCGGGAGCGGTACCCCCGCCACCGGTCCGCTCGTGGGCCAGAGGCTCCGCGGGTCTGAGGGGTCGGACGGTGCCCGACCCGAGCCGTGCTCCCAGGGCGAGGGCCACCGCCACCACGGACCCGCCCGCCGCCAGGGCTCCCACCACGGCCCTCACGAGTGCGCCTCGGTGAGATGGTGCATCCAGAGCGCCCCCAGAGCATCGAGTGCCACGCCACCGGCGAGACAAGCCCATCCGGCCGGGGTCGAGAAGAAGGCGGCGACCCGCTGGTCGACCACGGCGACCACCCCTGCGAACGCGGCCGGCGTGATGGCCAGGACCACGCCGGACGTGCGGGCTTGCGACGCGAGGGCCCTCACCTCTCGGGAGAGCGCCTGCCGGCCTCGGAGGGTGGACTGGACCCCCACCAGCGCGCTCCGCTGGCTCCCGCCGGAGCGCCCGGCGATGGCCAGGGCGTCGGCCAGCAACCGGACCCCGACCGTGGCGCGGGTGGCGGCCCAGCGGTCGATCGCAGACTGCATCGCCTCGCCGTGCTGGTGCCGCCGCGTGACCTCTGCTAGGTCCCGGCCAACCGGCGAGGGGTGTGATGCCCCTTCGTGCAACGCGACGACCAGCGAGGTCCCGGTGGCGAGGCGGGACACGAGGCCGTCTATCACCGACACGAGGGTGGCGTCGTAGGTGCGCTGCTCGCGCCGGACCTTCGCCCTGCGGTTCACCCGCATCGCCACCCAGGCCGCGACCCCTCCGGCCAGCACGACCTGCGGCCAGCGCCAGGCCAGCAGCGCGCCCACCCCCACCGCCGAGCGCACGGTCACCGTCCAGGCCCGCTCCGGGCCGAGGACCAGACCCGACGCAGCGATGATGTTCCTGAACCAGTCGGGTGGACCGTCGTGAGCAGGAGTCGGACGCAGGCGGTCGAAGGCCGACGACGAGCGCTGACAGTCGACGACACGGAGCACGGCTGCGCCGGTGGCGGCCGCCGACACGAGCGCGAGCACGGCGTGGGGCAGCATCGGGCTCACGGGGCGTCGCCAGCGGAGAGGCGCGACCCACGGACCGCCTCGCCGATCACGCGCTCCGCATCGGCCAGCAGCCGTACGGCCGGAGCCTCTCCCGGGGCCGGGGGACCGCTCGCCACCTCGGCCACCGCCACCACCCGGCGAACTCCGGAACCGGCCCGCTCGACGTGGACCACCAGGTCGACCGCGGCCGCAAGATGCGAGCGGACCGCATCCAGTGGAAGACCGACGCCCGCCAGCAGGACCAGCGTCTCCAAGCGGTGGAGGGCGTCGTTGCAGCCGTTGGCGTGGAGGGTGGAGAGAGAACCGTTGTGGCCGGTGTTCATCGCTTGGACCAGGTCGAGGGCCTCGCCCGAACGGACCTCGCCGATTATCAGCCGGTCGGGTCTCATGCGGAGGGCGTTGCGCACCAGCTCCCGGGCCGTCACGGCCGGCGTCCCTTCCGCCGAAGCCGGCCGGGTCTCGAGCCGGATCACGTGCTCGGACGGGAGGCGCAGTTCGGCAGCGTCCTCAACGGTGACCACCCGCTCGTGGGGCGGGATGTGAGCAGCCATGGCGTTCAACAGCGTGGTCTTGCCAGAGCCGGTAGCCCCCACCACCAACACGTTGCAGCGCGATCGCACCGCCCACCGCAACAGATCCACCATGTGCGGAGCCGCCATGTCGTCCAGGGAGGCTGCCCTGGCTCCGAACCTGCGGATGGTGAGGCACGGACCATCGACCGCCAGGGGCGGCACGATGACGTGCACGCGGCTCCCGTCGGCCAGGCGACCGTCGGCCACCGGGCTCAGAGGGTCTACCCGCCGGCCCAAGGGTGCGAGCACCCGCTCGATGATGAGCTCGATGGTGGGTCGGTCCAGCTCCAGCGACGTGCGCTCGAGCACGCCCTCGCGCTCCATCCAGACCGGACCGGGCCCGTTGACGAGGACGTCGGACACGAGCGGATCTGCCAGCAGCGACTCCAGAGGTCCGAGCCCCGACACGCGGGCGGTGACCCGCGCCACCGCGGCCGCGACCTCGTCGGCCGGTAGCAGCGGGTCCATGCGCCGGATCAGCTCGGCGATGTGGCCCCGCCCGGGAAGCTCGGCGCCGGCCCGATCGAGAAGGTGCCGGTGGACGACCTCGTCGACCGTGGTCACGCCACCGCTCGCATGCCGTCGACGAAGCGACGGGGAAGCCGCGACACCAGCAGGCCTGAGTCGACGGCGCGTGCCACCGCCGGATCGACGTCGACGGTGAGGACCACCGGTGCGTTGACGTGTTCGGCTACGGCCCTGTCGGTCAGGTGGCGCCAGGACTCGCGGACCACCACCACCCCCGATGGCGTGATCGGCAGGACGTCGGCCCGGCGCAGCGCCAGGTAGCACGGCCGCGTCACCAGCAGGGACCGGTTGGCTTCGGCCGCGACCTGTCGGGCGACCGAGACCGACCAGCCCGGGACGACCACTCCGCAGTCGACCACCACCGTGCGCCCCGAGGCGGTGAGCACCTGGAGGAGGAGATCGGCCGACGCCGCGCTCAGGTCGCCCTCACCGCGGTGGAGCAAGGTGAGGCCCGGCCCGACCCGCTGCTCCAGCCGTGCCAGCGCGTCGGGTGGCGCCGACGAGCCGGCGGCGAGCCACTCGGTGACACCGGGACCGCTCGGCTCCGGCATCCCCAGGACCAGCGGCAGATCGCCGGCCAGATCGACCAGCAGGGCCCGTTCGCCGAATCGACGCTGGTGCGAGAGCGCCAGCCCAGCGGATACGACGGTGGTGCCAGATCCCCCTTTGAGGGACCAACAGGCGGTGATCATGGAAGCCTCCCGACACGCGAAGCACTTGCGGACTCGCGGGGAAGGCGGCTCAGCTCAAGCTACAGAACTGACCTGCAGTGCACAAGGGCCAACGGCCTGCGCGGAGAGGGATCAGGTCACCCTGAGGGGGCATGAGCCCAAAAATGGAGATGGCCGACCCCGCGGGGCCGGCCATCGGGTGGATCAGACCGTCTTCACCTTCTTGGCCACCACGGTGGCGAGAGCGGCGAACACGACGAGGACGAGGAGCTTCTTCATGCCCCCGAGTGTACGAACAACCAACACCCCGTGCACCGCAGTTGCCCCTCTCGCCCAGCAAGGTCGGGCAGGAGCAACGCGCGCAGGGAGGAAGACAAGGTCCCCAGGCGGCACCGAACCCTGGGCGGGAAGACCAGCTAGACAGCCAGGAGGTCGCGGGCGCCGGTGTCGGAGGAGGGGTGGCGCAGCTTCGACATGGCGCGTGCCTCGATCTGGCGGATGCGCTCACGGGTGAGGTTGAAGTGCTCGCCCACCTCTTCGAGGGTGCGGGGCTCGCCACGGTCGAGGCCGAAGCGGAGCTTGAGGATCTCTCGCTCGCGGTCGTCGAGCGGGGCCAGCAGCCGGGAGATCTCCTCGGGGAGCAGCGCGGTGGCCGCCACCTCGAAGGGCGACTCGGCCGAACGGTCCTCGACCACGTCGCCCAACTCGGCGTCGCCGTCTTCGCGCAGGGGTTCGGAGAGCGACAGCGGCTCGGCGGCGAAGCGGAGGGCCTCGGTGACCTTGTCCTCGGGCATCTCGACCTCGGCCGAGAGCTCGGCGAGGGTGGCCGGGCGGCCGAGCTTGAGCTCCAGCCGGGCGCGGGCCTTCTGCAGGCGGGCCAGGGTGTCTCCCGCATGGACGGGGAGGCGGATGGTGCGGCCGGTGTTGGCGATGCCGCGGGTGATGGCCTGGCGGATCCACCAGGTTGCGTAGGTGGAGAACTTGAAGCCCTTGCGCCAGTCGAACTTCTCGACGGCGTGCATCAGGCCCAGGTTGCCCTCCTGGATGAGGTCGAGCAGCGGAAGTCCCGAGGCCTGGTACTTCTTGGCGATCGAGACCACGAGGCGGAGGTTCGACTGCACGAAGGTGCGTTCGGCCTTCTCACCGTCGCGGGACTGGCGACGAAGCTCGCGCTTGCGCGCCGCCGTGATCCCCTTGTCGCCAGCGGCAAGCTCTTCGCGGGCGCTGTTGCCGGCTTCGATCGCTTGCGCCAAGCGGACCTCGTCGTCCTTGGTGAGCAGCGGGTACTGGCCGATGTCGGTCAGATAGAGGCGGACGAGGTCTTCTTCGTCTCGCTCCACACGCTCTTTCGCCATCTGGCACCTTTTCCTGATTCGTCCTGGGGGGAGCCTTAGCCACTGACCCGGGAAGATCCCTCGGACGGGTGGTTCCAACGCGTACGGTTACGAGGCTCCGGGCTTGTATCAGGTTACTGATCGGGTCAAGAACCCAAAACTTCGAGAGCAATTTGGCCCAATTGTTCCCGTGGTTGGCGTCACACCCCAGCCACGTGGTGAGGTCTGCCCCGCCATGCCACCTGATCCGTCCACCGTCCCCGCCGACTGGGGCCTGCTCGACGCAGAGGCTCAACACCGCTCGTTCCCCGATGCGTTCCCGATCCCCACCCGCCAGGAGCGGGAGTCGTTGCAGGCGGGCGACATGGTGAAGATGGTGTTCGTGCTCGACCCTCCCCCGGAGTCGGGTCCCAACGCCGAGCGGATGTGGGTCGAGGTCCGTTCTGCCCGAGACGGCGGCTACGACGGCTGGCTCACCAACGAGCCCAAGGTCATCCCCGACCTGGAGGTGGGCACCTTCCTCGCCTTCGCCCCCGAGCACGTCGCCGGCATCGCCCTCCACACCCAGGACGTGGCCTTCGACGTGGCCCATCGAGCCGTGGTCAGCTGCCGGGTGCTCGACCGGAGCGTGCCTCCCGGCTGGGTGGCGCACGACGAACCGGTCGACGAGATCGACAGCGGCTGGACCGTGGCCGCCGGCGACGAACCGGGCGACTACTTCACCGGGGATCCCGCGGAATCGACGCGCAGCGTGACGCTCGGCGAACTGGTGCAGCGCTACCCGTCGTTGGTCGAGGTGTTCCAGGCCGGTACCGGAGAGTGGGTGTATCGACCCGACCACCGTCGCTACGTCCGGGTCAAGGAGCCAGCCGACCGGGTGACGTCGGAGGGCGGCCCAGCGGCCGGCACCGCGCCCAGACCCTGACCACCGGGCCGAGGACCCGCGGCCCCTCCAGCCCCTATCCGGCCACCGCCGCTAGGTCTCGTGCGATCAGCTCCCCGGCCCGCGCCAGCGTCTGGGCCACGGGACCGTCGGCCGGCCCGACGGCCACCGCTTCGTGCTCTGCGTAGCGACGGTGCAACTGGGCCAGCACCCCGTCCGGTGTGTCGGCGCCCACCCCGTCGGGCCGGGACACGAACGTCTCGCGGGGGAACTCCCGGAGCTCCGGGAGGCGACGGTGCCAGGCTTCGGCCATCTCGGCGCGGTTGGACCGCACCGTCCACAGGGCGATCCGTTGCGGATCCTCCAAGCTCAGGTCGGCCAGGGCGTCGGTGATCACGGCGTGGGCGTGAAGCTCGAGCCAGCACGATCCTCCGACCCAGCGAGCGGCTTCCACCAGGGGCAGCCCAGCGGGCACCAGCACGGTCATCGGCCGAGGTTGCCCGGTGGCGGGGGTCGAGGTCAATCGACCCACCGGACGCTGACCGGCATCAGCTGGTCTCCGCCGGGGGTGGCATCTCGGTGGGCAGCGGTTGGATCGGGTCTGTGCCCTGCCGTCCCCACAGCTCCGACGCCACCACCCCGGCCAGGATGAGCGCAGCCCCCAGCAGACCGGTGAACCCCAGGTGTTCGCCCGTCGCCTCGCTGAGGAGGCCAGCGGACACCGGCTCCAGCAACAAGATGAGGGCGGCCTGGGCTTCGGGCACCACCTTCTGCCCCCACGACATGCACCAGAACGCGATGGACGTCGCGCCCACCGCGCAGAACGCAGCGGCCAACCACACCCCGCCGTCGAAGGCGTAGCCGCCGTCGCTGAACAGACCGGGCACGAAGCAGGCCACCCCCACCGTCAGCACCTGCCACATGGTGAAGCGGACGGAGTCGTAGCGGTCGGTGAACTCACCCAGGACGATGATGTGGACGGCGAAGCCGAACGCGCCGGCGACGGTGAGCCACTCGCCCCTGCCGATGCTGGTGACTCCGCCCGACAACAGGACCAGGCCCGCCACCGACAACCCCACGCCCACCACCACCGCCAGGGTGGGTGGCCGGCGGGTGCGGACCGCCTGGATCAACGGGACGATCACCACCAGCAGGTAGGTGAGGAACGCCGATGTCGCCGACGTGGTGTAGCGCAGCCCCTCGGTCTGGAGGACGAAGCCGGCCAAGAGGCTCAGCCCGGCGATCACGCCGTGACCCACCTCGCCCTTCACCGCCGGGCGACGCCGAGCCACCAGCCACAGGACGCCGGCACCCATCAGGAAGCGCACCGACAGGAACGAAAAGACCGAGGCTTCCTCGACGGCGTCCTGGACCACCAGGAAGGTCGTTCCGAAGAGGACGCCGGCCAGCGCCAGCGCCAGCGCACCCCAGGTCCGCTCGGACCCGAGCCTGGGCGTCACCGATAGCCGTTGGTGATGGGCAGGCGCCGGTCCTTGCCGAACGCCTTGGTGGTGACCTTGACCCCGATGGGGCTCTGGCGACGCTTGTACTCGGAGTTGTCGACCAGCCGGGCGACGCGACGGACGGTGTCGGCGTCGTGGCCCTGGGCGATGAGCTCCGACACCGTGCGATCGTGCTCGATGTAGCCCTGGAGGATCGGATCGAGCACGTCGTAGGGCGGGAGGCTCTGGTCGTCCCGCTGGTCGGGGCGCAGTTCGGCCGACGGCGGCTTGGTGATCACGTGCTCGGGGATGACCGGCACGTCGCCCTGGGTGTTGCGCCAGCGGCAGAGGTCGTAGACCCGGGTCTTGTAGACGTCCTTCAACATGGCGTAGCCGCCCACGGTGTCGCCGTAGAGGGTGGCGTAGCCCACCGCCACCTCCGACTTGTTCCCGGTGGCCAGCACGATCCATCCCAACTTGTTCGACAGAGCCATGAGGGTGAGGCCGCGGATCCGGCTCTGGAGGTTCTCCTCGGTGAGGTCCGCTTCGCGCCCCTCGAACGACGGCGCCAGCATCTCCAGCGCCGCGGAGTGGGCCGGTTCGATGGCGATGGTCCGGTAGTCGATGCCGAGGTTCTCGGCCAGCAGAGCAGCGTCGCTCTTGGAGTGGTCGCTCGAGTAGCGCGACGGCATCGAGACGCCGTGCACGTGCTCTGGGCCGATGGCGTCGACCGCGATGGCGGCGACGAGGGTCGAGTCGATGCCACCCGACAACCCGATGACCACATCGGTGAAACCGTTCTTGACCAGGTAGTCACGGGTGCCCACCACGATGGCGCGATACACCTCCTCGTCGGGATCGAGGTGCGGGGCGATGGTGGGCGCGGCGATCCCGGGCCGGTCGGCCACCGGAGGTAGCTCGGGCCCCTCTCCGTCGACGGTCTCGGTCCGGATGTGGGCCACCGGCAGGAACTCGTCGGTGGGACGGCCACGCGGGTCGGTCAGGCGCTTGCGGTAGACCGGGTCGATCTGCAGGTCGACCAGCATGATGTCCTCGTCGAACTGCGGCGACCGGGCGATCACCTCGCCGGAAGCGTCGAAGATCATCGAGCCACCGTCGAACACCAGCTCGTCCTGGCCTCCCACCTGGTTGACGTAGACGAGCGCGCACGAGGCATCGGCTGCCCGGGTGGCCATCAGCCGCTCGCGCTGGGCCAGCTTGTCCTGCGCGTACGGCGAGGCGTTGAGGTTGACGATCAGCTCGGCGCCGCTGTCGGCCTGGTCGAGGATCGGACCGGCCGGGTTCCACGCGTCCTCACAGATCGAGATGCCCACCCGAGCACCGCCCACCGACCAAAGACCGTTCGGTTCATGACCGGGAGAGAAGTAGCGCTGCTCGTCGAACACCGCGTAGTTGGGCAAGTTGCGCTTGTGGTACACCCCGGCCACCTCACCGTGAGCGCAGATCGCGGCCGCGTTCCAGAGGTCGCGGTTGACGTCGACGAAGCCCACCACGGCCACGCACGACCGGGTGTGGGATGCCACCTCCTCCAGCGCTGCCAGGTTGTCGGCGATGAACCCGGGCTTCAGGAGCAGGTCTTCGGGCGGGTACCCGGGGACCGCCAGCTCGGGTAACACGGCGAGGTCGCATCCGGCCGCCTCGGCCTCCTCCAGCGCGGCCACGATCCGGGCCACGTTGTGGTCGAGCGCGCCGACCCGGGTGTTGATCTGGCAGCTCGCGATCCGGAGGTTGGGCATGCGCTGAAACTAGCTGCGCGGACCCTCGACCCCAGCTGGAGATCGACCCGCGGGCAAAGCGTGGCCACCACCGCCACCTTCTGCCCGCGCGTTACCGTCGACTCCGTGGCAGCGGACTCGGTGACCGTCGAGGTTGGAGGCCGGGAGCTGAAGATCTCCAGCCCCGACAAGGTCTTCTTCAAGACCAACGGCGAGACCAAGCTCGACCTGGTCAGGTACTACGAGGCGGTCGAAGGTCCGATCCTGGCCGCGCTCCGCGGGCGGCCGACCCTGCTCCAGCGCTTCCCCGACGGCGCTCACGGCAAGTCGTTCTTCCAGAAGCGGGTGCCCGACAGCGCGCCGGACTGGCTGGAGACCGCGGTGGTGTCCACCCCCAACGGCACCACGTCGAACGCACTCGTGGTGGCCGACCTGGCCCACCTGGTCTGGGCGGTCCAGATCGGTTGCCTGGGCTTCCACCCGTGGCCCTACCTCGCCACCGATCCCGAGTCGACCGACGAGCTGCGAATCGACCTCGACCCGTCGCCAGGGGTCACCTTCGACCAGGTCCGGGAAGCGGCGTTGGAAACGCGCACGCTCTTCGAGGAGCTCGGCATCACCTCCTACGTGAAGACGAGCGGCAGCAAGGGCCTGCACGTCTACGTCCGACTGCGGCCGGGCTGGGACTCCTTCGACGTCCGCCGCGCGGCCGTATCGGTGGCCCGGGAACTGGAGAAGCGCCGGCCCGACCTGATCACCGGACAGTGGTGGAAGGAGGAGCGCGGCGAGCGGGTCTTCGTCGACTTCAACCAGAACGCCCCGCACAAGACGGTGTTCGGTACCTGGTGCGTGCGGCCCCGCGTCGGCGGTCAGGTGTCGTGCCCGATCCCGTGGGACGAGGTGCCGGCCGTCGACCTCGACGCGCTCACGCTGTCGACCGTGCCCACCAAGCTCGCGGCCGAAGGGGACCCGTGGTCGGCGATGAACGACGAGCCCCAGTCGATCGAGACGCTGATCGAGTGGTGGCACCGAGACCTGGCCGACGGCATCCTCGACGCACCGTGGCCGCCGGTGTACCCGAAGCAGGCCTACGAACCCCCGAGGGTCAGCCCCAGCCGAGCCCGGAAGGACGACCCCGAGTGACGGCGACGGCATCCGGGAACAGCTCGATGCCGGTGCAACTGGACCGACGGCTGACTTAGGAGGCGAGCCGATAGGCGAGCCGACCAGACAAGCATCGTGGGTAGACCGAGGCGCTAGCCGAGGTAGGTTCACCCTCGCCACGACGACGGTCCTACCTATTCGCTCAAATCCTTAGCGAGATCCCCGATCAGGGTTCGTGGTCGTGTGGTGGCGGCCCGATGAAGTCGCATCGAGGCCCGGGCGCGGCGCGGAGCCGATCGTCGAGCGTGGCGAGGGGTGCGGACAGCTCTTCGGCGAGCGCCACGTACCACGCGTCGTAGGCACTGACGTTGGAGCGCAGCTCCCAGATCCTCGGAGCGAAGGCGCCGTACGGGTACAGGTCGATCGACAGCTCGCCCATGTCGGCGTGGGCCATGGCGGCGACCTCGGCACTCAGCGTCCCACTGACGGCCAGCCGCCGAAGGACGTTGGCCACCTCGGCCGGCAGCAGGTGCGGGGCGACGAGGTGCTCGGCGAACAACGCCTCAGCCCAGGTGCCGGCCTGGTCGATGTCGACGAGGCCGGCCACCACGACAGAAGCGTCGATCACCACCGGGCCCCGGGTCGGCCCGCCGCTTGCAGCCCCAGCCGGTTGGCTCACCGCTTGTCTGCATCCCGGTGGCTGAGGATGTCGCCGACCGGGACCACCGTGCCGGTGATCGACTTCCGGGTCCTGATCCGCTCCGCGACCTCCCCAGCGGTGGGGCGTTCGGCTACCTCGATCAGGTGCAGCCGCAGGTACTCCTGGAGCGAGCGCCCGGATCGAGCCGCACGCGCCGCGAGCTGGTCTCGTGTCTCGTCGGGCACGTCGCGGATCGTGATGGAAGGCATGCAGTCATTCTACCTGCACCACATGCACATTGCATGTGGAACTCAGACCGCTTCGGTGTGGACCCGCTTCTCTATGACGCGGCCGTTGGAGAGGTTGATCTCCACCTCGACCTCGTGACGGCCGGTCATCGGCACGCGTCCCATCCCGCCGGCGCCCTGCTTGAACCTCATCTGCCCGACCCAGTCGGGCAGGCCCTGGGTCCGCGCCCACTCCGCCAGGTCGAGGCCCGTGGCCGCGGCAGCCGCGCCCACGGGCAGCGGGATCTGGAGGTGGACGGTCTGGCCCGGTTCCAGGTGGATCTCCTCGTGCAGATCGACGTCGCACTTGGCCGGTCGTTGCCCACCGCCGACCTTCTCCAGCTCCACCTCGATCTTGCGGACGGTCCGAGCGTCGTCGTCCTCGTTGGTGAGGGTGATCGCCACGGGGAGCACATCGCTCGACCACGAGAACGACGGTGGAACCGACACCTCGAGCTTGACCGCACCCCGCGCAACCCTCTTCAACCGCCCGAAGAATCCCATGGGCCAACAGTACGCAACCGCACCGGAGCAAGCGGGCCTTAACGCAGGGTCCGTCCACCGCCCGGGCTCAGGGACACCGCCGGCCGGCCGCGGCGGAGGCCGAGAGCCACGAGCGATGGCAGCGATCAGACGATCCGGTCACCCTGCCCGGTCGACTCACCGACGCCGGGTGGTGGAGGAGGAGGCGGCGGCGGCGGCGGAAGGCTCGACCAAGCGGCCGCGGGCGCAGTGCTCCGCCGGTCGGAGCGACCGGTCCAGCGGGCGAGGGCCAGGCCAACGACCACCAGACCTCCGGCTCCAACCAAGCCGAGCCTGGTGACCCCCTGACCCCAGTCACTACCGAGATCGTCCATCATCAGCAGGACGCCCATGCCTGTGGCCAGCAGCACCGATCCGCCGAGGACGCCCGCCAGGGCGACCCGCCAGCCGGGCAGGCGCGCCCGTCCGAGCCAGATGCCCAATGCCAGCACCGGGCCGGCCAGGATCACGACCGCTACGCGCACTCGATCGGCGGGTCCGGCCTCCCGTTGCGGCTCGTCCAGGACGCCTACCTGCCTCCAGCCTCGTTCGCCGTTCCTGACCAGTACCCCCTGGGCGCCGAAGGAGACCACCGGCTCCGCGCCGGCTGCATCCGCTATGGCGATCGAGGCGAGGGTGCCACGCGCGCCGCCCCTGCAACCGGTGTGGGCGCTGTTTCGTTGCGCCGGCGTGAGCGTCAGCTCCTCGATCCAGTCAGAACCGGGAGTCCTCCTCTCGATCACCTGTTGATCTCGCAGCCGGTAGCAGATGCCATCGTCGGCACACGCGTCCAGCGGACCGAGGAGCGGACCATCGGCGAAGGGGTCGAGGTCCTCCGGTTCGCGGTCCGACGTCGCATCGGGCGCTGGCGTCCAGGTTCGACCGCCATCGGTGCTCACCGCCCGCTCCGGCGGGCCGAAACCTCTAGCCACCAGGGCGTACAGGACATCACCCTCAGCGCTGACCTCGACCACGGCGTCGTCGGGGCCGCAACCGGTTGCAGTGGCCAGGAAGACGGCGGTCAAGGCTCCCAACAGCGGAACCAGGGATCCCGCCGTCCGACGCCAGGTAGAGGATGTCGCAGCGGCGGCTCCGCTCCTCGCTGCGACGGTCGTGCTCTCGCCGGCCTCGACCCGGCGAAGCCGACGGAACACGGGGATCAGCGCCACCAACGCGATGAGGTCGGTGGGATCACGAAGCGTCGACCCGCCCAGGAACGGCGCAGCCAACTCGGCCACGCCCGGCACCGTCTTGAGCACGACGAAGCCGAATCCGGCACCCAGCGTTCCCCGGACCGGCCCTAGGAGGAACGCTCCCACGGTGGCCACCACCACCACGCCGGCGACGTCGCTGGCCTTCCCCGTCCACCACCCGGGGAACCTGGCCTTGAGCAGATGGTCGTTCAGCCCGAGCGTGGCGACCGCCAGGAGGAACCACCACTGGCCGAACCACCGCCAGCGCTCCGACGGTCCGACGGCCGGGACCTGACCCCGGTTCGGTCGGTCGACGGGCACGGGCACGGGCGTCAGCGCACGTTGCGGGCGGCGGCGATCCTGGTGGCCCGTTCGGCCAGGCCCGGGGCGTCGACCGAGGCGGCGAGGTCGACCAGCTCCGGCAGCGGGCCCCTCCACTCCAACTCGTCGACGTCGGCGATGGTGGGCGCGTCGTACTCGATGGTGGCGATGCGACGGAACAGCAGCGCGTCGCTGAAGTTGTCATGGAGCGTGCGGGCGAGCTTGCCGGCGCCCCGGACGGTGATGTCCCAGTCGTCGGCCCCGGCGGGGATGTCCTCCAGGTGGCCG
>JAAZBK010000031.1 GCA_012513855.1 Acidimicrobiales bacterium | reverse complement strand
TGACCCGAGGCCAGCCCTACCAGTTCCGCGACGCCACCGGGCAGGCCGTGACCCGGACCGTCGCCAAGGACCAAGCCCGGCATGACCATGCCGTCCCCGACGACGTCCGGGCCCGAGCTCGAGCGCGCAGCGCGGCCACGCACCGCTCCAAGCTCACCAAGTAGATCCCTTACGACAGCCCGGGCCTACGGTCCGGGCGCTTCACCGCGCCCCAAAATCCACCCGCTGGAGACTTGGTGCAGGGGGGATGCATGGTGGATGGCACGGGCGGGATATCAGCGCAGATCGAGTCGTCTGAGCGAGGATTGGATCGCCACCACGGCCGCCCCTCGTGCCCATGCTCCGAAGCCGGAGTCATCGACGTGCAGGGTCACGGCGCTGGCGAGCGGGTCGCGGTGGTCGAGGATTGTGGCGCGTACGGTTTCCTCCACGAGTTGGAAGAGGGCGATGCCTTCGCCAGCAAGGATTACCTCGGATTGCAGTGACAAGTTTGCTGCCAGCGCGATGAATCGGCCGAGTGCCTGACCGCTGGCCTCGATGACGGCCCGCACCGCTGGCTCGTCCTGTGCGAGTGCGTATGCCTCGTCTCGATCAACGGCGCATCCCAGTGCTGTCGATGCGGCCTTGGCAATGAATTCATCTGTCAGCATGGCTTGGGCGCATCCGATGTGGCCTTCATGGCATCGCGGACCTGCCGCCGATAGCGGTATGTGGGCGGCAGGGCCGAGTCCTGCGTCGTGGGAGCGAGCCACCATGTTGTTGCCCGCGAGTGCGTACCCGATGCCGGCGCCGATCGTGATGATGACGAACCCGGGAAGGCCTTTGCCCAGTCCGAACCACCGTTCTGCCTCAGCCAGGGCCACCAGATCGTTCTCAAGGACGACGGGCATGCCGAGCGCTTGTTCCAGCATATCTTGGAGGGGAATATCCTGCCACTCCAGGAATGGTGCACGTCCGACGACTCCATTTGACACCGAACCGCCCAAGCTCACTCCCAAGGCGGCGATGCGTGGCACGTCAAGCTTGGCGACGGCTTCGGCGACCGCGGACACCACGGTGCTAGGGGAGTGGCCTTGCAAGGTCACGTCGTAATTGCCGAGTGAGTTGGCGCGCACATCGGTCGCCACGCTGTGGACCATGTCGCCGGTGATTTTGACCCCGGCGTAGAAGGGTAAACCGCGACCGATGTCCAACGGTTTGATGGGCCGGCCAACCAAGCCGTCTGGCGCCTCCTCCAGCTCCACCAGCAGACCGCGGGCCAGGAATGGTTTGGTGAGACGGGTCAGGCTTCCTGCGGACAACCCCAAGCGACTGCTCAGGGACTGGCGGGTGATTGGGCCGTGGAGCAGTACCGCTTCTGCCAAGGCAGCCTCGCTGTCGGTCAGCATGCTGGTATCTCCTGTCTCACTCGTGGCCCTTGCTCTCTAATTTTTTCTGTGATAAAAGTATTCCATGTCAACGGAGATCACACAGGCCCCGGTGGTGCGACCCACCATATTGCCCCTGACCGACGGCGTGATCCACCTCCGCCGTGGTGGGACCAGTGTCGTCGTGGACGTTCATGCGTTGGATGGACCGGTGATTGTGCACTGGGGTGTCGAACTCGACGACGTCCCAGAGCAACTGGCTTCTCTCGCTGCTGGAGCCACCCTGCAGCGGATCTCCGGCGGGTTGGACGAAACGGCTCGGCTGGGGATGCTCGCCACACCGGCCCATGGCTGGTTGGGAACCCCGGGAATCGACGGCCACGGGGAACGGGGATCGAGCCTGCGCTTCAGCGTCACCGACATCGGCGTGGAGGACCATGAGGCGACGCTGCTGCTGAGCGATGTGGAGACGGGACTCACCGCGACACTCGAGCTTCGCCTCGGCGCCTCCGGCCTGTTCCATCAGCGCATCACGGTCCGCAACGTCTCCGAGGACGATTTCACACTCACCTCTCTACAGGCGGCGTTTCCCGTTCCTTGGGATGCCACGGAATTGGTGGAGACCACCGGCCGGCATCTGCGGGAACGCTCCGCGCAGCGCCACGGGTTCACGTTCGGGACCCACCTGCGAGAGAGCCGTCGAGGACGCCCGGGGGCTGATGCGACGCTGTTGCTGACGGCAGGGCGTCCCGGTTTCGGTTTCGAGCGGGGACGTGTCCACGGCATCCACGTGGCGTGGAGCGGAAACCACCGCGTCATGGCCGAGCGGGTCACCACCGGTGAGGCGTTCCTTGCCGGTGGTGAATTGCTGCTGCCTGGTGAGGGCGTCCTGGCGCCCGGCGAGTCAATGTCTACGCCGTGGGTGATGGGTTCGTGGGGCGATGGTTTGAGCGAGCTGTCGCACCGTTTCCACGATGAGTGGCGCGCCCGTCCGCAGCATCCGCGACGTCCCCGTCCCGTCACTCTCAACACGTGGGAAGCCGTCTATTTCGACCACGACCTCGGCAAACTGACGGAACTGGCGGATGTTGCCGCCTCCGTGGGAGTTGAGCGCTTCGTCTTGGATGACGGCTGGTTCAACGGCCGTCGCGACGACACTGCAGGCCTTGGGGACTGGTTCGTGGACGAGCAGGTGTGGCCCGAGGGCCTCCACCCACTGGTGGAGCACGTGCACGCCGCAGGAATGGAGTTTGGTTTGTGGGTGGAACCAGAAATGGTGAACCCCGACAGCGATCTGGCGCGAAAGCACCCGGAGTGGATATTGCAGGCCAGGCAGGATCTCCCGCCCTCTGGGCGCCTGCAGCAGGTGCTCAACCTGGCACACCCTAACGCGTACGCCTTCATCGCGGGCCGGCTCCACGCCCTTCTCGAGGAATACCCGATCAGCTATCTGAAGTGGGACCACAACAGGGACCTCGTCGACGCCGGATCCGGGCCCGGTGGCCGGAACATGGTCCATAACCACACCCTGGCGCTGTACCGCCTGCTGGATGAACTCAAACAGGCCCACCCCACACTGGAAATCGAGAGCTGCGCATCCGGTGGGGCACGAGTGGACCTTGGCATCCTCGATCGCACAGACCGAATCTGGACCAGCGACTGCCTGGACCCGCTGGAGCGGCTCGAGAACCAGAAGTACACCAGCCTACTGGTGCCCCCGGAGATGATGGGCATGCACCTGACCAGCCCGGTTGTGCACTCCACAAGACGTACCGTGTCGCTGAACTTGAGCGCGGCCGTCGCCCTGTTCGGACACTTCGGCATCGAATGGGACCTCACCCAAACCGACCACACCACCCGCGCCAGCATCGCCGAGTGGGTCAGCTTCGCCAAGGACATCCGCGACCTGGTGGCCACCGGCCGCACGGTCTTCGGCGACGGCACCGACCCCGGACTCGACGTGCGGGGCATGGTCGCAGCCGACAAATCCCGCGCCATCTACGCCGTGACACAAATCACCACCACCATCACCAGCCCTCCGGCCCCCATCACTCTCCCAGGACTCAACCCGCACATCAACTACCGTGTGCGAATCATCCACCCGGGCGGGCAGGACCCCCAACCCGGTCAGTCACCCCTGGCCTGGGACCGCCAAGAGAGCGTCCTGAACGGACACATCCTCTCCACCATCGGGCTGCGCCCACCGGTGCAGTACCCCCAGCAGGCCACGATCATCGAGGCCCTGCACACCATTTGATTCACACCCTGAGCGCAAGTAGGCGCATAGTGAAATCAAGACGCAAGGGAAAGAAACAGACCATCAGCGCCCTGCTGGCTGCGGCCTTGGTTGTTCGCCGGCTGAGCAGCACGTCGTGGGTCGGGCTGCACGCAGCCCGACCCACGACACCACCGACTTACCCATCTCAAGAGATGAAGGAAATGCATCCATGATCGCCACTGCTCCGCTGTCGGAGTTCTTCGAGGGGTTGTTCGGCGTGGAGCCGTCCGGGTTCTGGGCGGGGCCGGGTCGGGTGAACCTGATCGGTGAGCACACCGACTACAACGACGGGCTCGTGCTGCCGTTCGCGATCGACCGATGGGCGGTGGCTGCCCTGCGGTTGCGGTCGGACCGGACGATCCGGCTGGCCACCGACTACGTCGACGGTGTCGTCGAGACCACCCTGGACCGGATCGGACCCGCTGGGCTGTCGGGCTGGTCGGCCTACCCGCTGGGCGTGGTGTGGGCGCTCGGCGAACACGGCGCCGACCTGACGGACCTGCCCGGATTCGACCTGGCCCTGACCTCGGACGTGCCGGTCGGGGCGGGCTTGTCATCGTCGGCAGCGATCGAGAGTGCGGTCGGGATGGCGCTCAACGAGGCGTGGCAGCTGGGCCTCGATCGACAGACCCTCGCCCGCGTCGGGCAGCGTGCCGAGAACGTGGTCGTGGGCGCGCCGACCGGCATCATGGACCAGTCGGCATCCCTACTGGGCGCACCGGACTGTGCGGTGTTCCTCGACTGTCGGAGCCTGGACGCCGAGGTCGTGCCGTTGGGCCTGGACGCCGCCGGTATCGAGGTCCTCGTGGTCGACACGCGCGTCAGCCACGCCCACGCCGACGGCGGCTACGCCTCCAGGCGCACCGCCTGTGAGGCGGGCGCCCGGATCCTGGGCGTTCCCATGCTCCGCGACGTGACGGTCGCCGACCTCGACCGGGCCCGCACCCTGTTGGATGACGTGACGTTCCGCCGGGTGCGGCACGTGGTGACCGAGAACCAACGCGTCCTCGACACGGTGCGCCTGCTGCGCCACGAAGGCCCGTCGGCGATCGGCGCGTTGCTGGACGCTTCGCACGCGTCCATGCGCGACGACTTCGAGATCTCCACCCCGGAGCTGGACCTGGCCACCGACGTCGCCCGCGCCCATGGTGCGATCGGTGCGCGCATGACCGGAGGCGGGTTCGGCGGCTGCGTGATCGCCCTGGTGCCTGTGGACGCCGTCGCGACGGTGACCGACGGCGTCCGGGAGGCGTTTGCCTCTGCTGGGTTCACGGAGCCGGGCATCTTCACCGTCCGCCCGGTGGCCGGCGCCGGCCGGATCGAGGTGACGCCATGACGTCGTGGCTGGTGACCGGTGGGGCGGGCTACATCGGCTCTCACGTGGCCCGGGTGTTCGCCGAGCGGGGCATCGGCGTCGTCGTGGTGGACGACCTGTCCAGCGGACACCGGGAGTTCGTCGACCCCGGCGTCCCGTTCGTGGAAGGGTCGATCCTGGACGGCGACCTGCTCGGTCGCACGTTCGCCGCGCACGACGTTGAGGGCGTGATCCACATCGCCGGCTTCAAGTACGCCGGCGAGTCGGTCAAGCGTCCGCTGCACACCCTGCGGCAGAACGTGGTCGGCACCATGGTCCTGCTGGAGGAAATGCAGCGGGCGGGCGTCGGCAAGGTCGTGTTCTCCTCCAGCGCGGCCGTGTACGGGACGCCCGACGTCACCCTGGTCACCGAGGACACCCCCAAGGACCCCCAGTCGCCCTACGGTGAGTCGAAGCTGATCGGGGAGTGGTTGCTCGCCGATCAGGCGAAAGCGACCGGGCTGGCGCACACGTCGCTGCGCTACTTCAACGTCGTCGGGTCGGGCTACCCCGACCTGTACGACACCAGCCCGCACAACCTGTTCCCGCTGGTTTTCGACGCACTCCTCGCGGGCAGGACGCCTCGCGTCTTCGGCGATGACTACCCGACCCCCGACGGCACGTGCGTGCGCGACTACGTCCACGTCCACGACCTCGCCCTCGCCCACGTGACCGCCGCCGAGCGGCTCACCGCCGGCGCCCCCGTCGACGCCGCGTACAACCTGGGCAGTGGCAGCGGGGTCTCGGTCGCCGAGATCATGACCGCGATCGCCGACGTCACCGGCATCCAGTTCACCCCCGAAGTCGCCCCCCGCCGTGCCGGCGACCCGCCCCGAATCGTCGCCAACGGCGACCGGGCCGCCCGCGACCTCGACTGGGCGATGCGTCACACCCTGACCGACATGGTCGCCAGCGCCTGGCAGGCGCAATCGAGAGGACCCCGCCGATGAACGACACCCGACCCACCGAGCCCGGGCTGGCCCAGGCCCTGGAAAAGATGCGTGCCGCTGGCGCGGACGACGCTGCCCGCACGGTCTTCGCGCACTACTACCGCCTCGCCGCCACCGGCGAGACCGGCCTGATCCCCGAGGAGACGATCAGCCCCCTCACCGACGTCGAACGCCTCGCAGACGTGGACGTCGACGAGACGCAGGCACACGACGCTCTCGCCCAGACCGTCATGATCAAGCTCAACGGCGGCCTCGGCACCTCCATGGGCCTGGACCGCGCCAAGACCCTGCTCCCCGTCCGCGACGGGCAAACCTTCCTCGACCTCATCGTCGCCCAGGTCCGCCACGCGCGGGAGCGCTACGACGTGCGACTCCCCCTGCTGTTCATGAACAGCTTCCGCACCCGGGCCGACACCCTCACCCACCTCGAGCGGTACCCCGACCTCGCCGCCGACGGGCTACCCGTCGACTTCCTGCAGAGCGCCGAACCCAAGATCCGCGTCGATGGTCTCGTCCCCGTGACCTGGCCCGCCGACCCAACCCTGGAATGGTGCCCACCCGGCCACGGCGAGGTGTACACCCGCCTCGCGTCTTCCGGCGTCCTCGACGCCCTGCTCGAGCGCGGCTACCGGTACCTCACCATCGCCAACGGAGACAACCTCGGCGCCGCACCCGACCCGCGCCTAGCGGGTTGGTTCGCCGCCACCGACGCCCCCTACGCCGCCGAAGTGTGCCTTCGCACCGCGAACGACCGTAAGGGCGGACACCTCGCCGTCCGCCGCAGCGACGGCCAACTCATCCTCCGCGACACCGCCCAAACGCCGGCCGACCAGATGCACTACTTCACCGACGAACACCGCCACCGATACTTTCACTGCAACAACCTGTGGCTCGACCTGCAACGCCTCCACGACCGCCTCAGCCAGTCCGGGCCGGTACTCGGCCTGCCCCTCATCCGCAACGAAAAGACCGTCGATCCCACCGACCCCACGTCCCCCCGCACCCTCCAGCTCGAGACCGCCATGGGGGCCGCGATCGAGGTCTTCCCCGGCGCTCGTGCCATCGTCGTCGAACGCGGCCGGTTCCTCCCCGTGAAGACCACCAACGAACTGATGCTGCTCCGCTCCGACGTGTTCACCCTCACCGAGGACGCCCGGCTGGTCACCGACCTCCCCAAGCTCCCCGGGATCGACCTCGACCCACGCCACTACAAGACCATCAACCAGTTCGACGAACGCGTCCAGATCGTCCCCTCCTTGCGCGACGCACGATCCCTGCGCGTCCGCGGCGACTGGACGTTCTCCCATCCCGTCCACGTGACCGGGGACGCCACCCTCGAAGACAACGGACAACAACAGTCAGTACCACCCGACCTCCACTGAACCCGTCGCCCCCCGCGTCCGACGGCTGGCCCCGGCAGTCGCCGAGGTCCGGCCGGGCCGGACGGTCACCGTCGACGATGACTCATCGCGGCGCTCGGCTCCCTGACGGCTGCGGTGAGGTCGTGGGGGCAGCCGGTGCGGCAACAGCATGGTCAGGCCAGTCGCGCCCCGCCGGAGACCCAGGGTCAGCAGTCGCCTCGGGTCACCATCGATCGTGGCTACCTCGATGGGGCCCGACCCCGGTCAGAGTCTCCGAGGTCGATGCCCGACTCTGGGCAT
>JAAZBK010000239.1 GCA_012513855.1 Acidimicrobiales bacterium | reverse complement strand
CGGAGGAACTTCATCTGCCCCTGCGGCTTGTCCCGGGCCAGGTGCCAAGCTTCGGCGAGGTCGGGCATGCGGATGTAGTGGGCCCGGATCCGGTGGAGGCAGGCCTGTTTCGCCAGGGCGCAGCCGAGGTAGGACTTCCCGGAGCCGGTGAAGCCTTGGAACACGACGTTGTGGGAGCGTTCGATGAACGAACACGTCGCCAGCTGCGCGATCACGCCGCGGTCGAGGCCTCGTTCCTCGACGAGGTCGATTCGGCGCAGATCTGCGGTGGGATAGCGAAGCCCCGCCCTGCGGATGAGGCCGTCGACCTTGGAGTGGGTGACGCCCGTCATCATGGGCCGGATCAAGCTGCGCTATGCCGAGCAGTTGAGCGACAAGGTCCTGCGCGCCGATGCGGACATGAACAAGGCCGACTGGCTGACCGGTCTGGCCACTGCTGTTGGCGTGCTCGGCATCGGGTTGGGATTCTGGTGGGCGGACGCCGTCGCCGCTCTCGTGGTCTCCATCAGCATCTCGAAAGACGGCTGGGACAACACCGCCAACGCCATCCGCGACCTGATGGACACCCGCCCCACCACCTTCGACAACTCGGAGGTGGACCCCGTGATCGCCAAGGTGAACGCAGCCGTCATGGATGACCCGCGGGTGGTCGGCGTCCAGACCCGCGCTCGGGACGAGGGCCACGTGCTGCACCTGGAGGTCTTCGTGCAGGTGGACAGGCTGGTGGTGGAAGTGGCCTGGCTGGAGGAACTCGAACGGCGCTGCAACGAGGTGGACTGGCGGGCAGGCGACGTCGTGGTCACCGTCACCACCGAACCTCATCCCGTGGCCGATGCCCGGCTGGAGTGAGCATGCCAAGCTCCGTCTGACAAGAGATCAAGGAACTTTCTGAATAGCGGGCGCCGCGCCAGACTCCATGGTATCACTGATGATCAAGTACTGCGTCAGTCGCTGGACCCGACTCCCAGTCGAGGGGGCGGTCCCAGCGGCGCACGTCCGGCAGGAAGCAAAGGAGCGCCCCATGATCACCCCCCGTCATCACGAGAACCTGCAGGTCGTGAACGTAAGCGTCCTGCCGCGACGGGCGTACTACGTCCCGGCATCCCGGCCCATGGGGCCGCTCGTTGGGGATCGGGAGCAATCGGACCGGCTCCAGATGCTCAACGGCCCATGGTGGTTCCAGTACTTCGAGAGCACCTATGACGTGCCGGAGCAGTTCTACCTCGGTGATGACCTGGCAGACGCATATGGCGAGGTGCCCGTGCCCAGCGTGTGGCAGAACCTGGGCTTCGATTCCCACCAGTACACCAACATCCGCTACCCGATCCCGCTCGACCCCCCGCACGTGCCCCAGGAGAATCCCTGCGGCGCCTACATCCGCGATTTCGACTACGCGCCGGACCCGGACGCGCCCCGGGTCCACCTCAACTTCGAGGGAGTCGATTCCTGCTACTACGTGTGGCTGAACGGCAGCTACGTTGGCTACAGCCAGATCTCCCACGCCACCAGCGAGTTCGACGTGACCGACCTGCTCGTCGCCGGGACGAACCGGCTGGCGGTCCTCGTCCTCAAGTGGGGAGTGGGCACGTACCTTGAGGACCAGGACAAGTTCCGCACGAGCGGGATCTTCCGCGATGTCTACCTGCTGCAGCGCCCGGAATCGGCGGTTTTCGACTACTTCACCACCACACAACTCCACCCGGATCGTGCCGTGGTCCACGTCCGCGCATCCTTCAGCGGCGATCCCGTCCCGACCCGCATCACGCTCACCGACGCCGACGGGGAACCCGTCGCCGAGGCCGACTTGCGACACGCCCCCGCCGACGACGAGTTCACCCACGGCACCGAGCTCGGGATCCCGACCCCGCACCTCTGGAACGCCGAGGATCCGTACCTGTACACGCTGACCATCGCCACCGAACGGGAGGCCATCGTGGACCGCGTGGGGGTCAGGGAAATCCAGACGAACGGCAACGTGGTGCAGGTCAATGGTCGCCACATCAGGTTCCGGGGCGTCAACCGGCACGATTCCGATCCCGTCACGGGCCCGGTCATCAGCCTGGACCAACTCATGACGGATCTGAGGTTGATGAAACAGCACAACGTCAACGCGATCCGCAGCGCCCACTACCCGAACTCGCCCTACTTCTACCAACTCTGCGACGAGCTCGGGTTCTACGTCATGAACGAGGCCGACAACGAGAGCCACGGCACGCAGGCCCAATACCTGGCCGATCCGTCCTTTCCCAACCAGGTACTGCACTGGAACGAGCGCATCGCGGACAACCCGGACTTCCTGCCGGCCACGATGGATCGCATGCAAGCCTGCGTGCGACGTGAGAAGAACCGTCCCTCCGTCGTGATGTGGTCCGCGGGCAACGAGTGCGCCTACGGCATCACCCTGGAGGAATCCCTGCGCTGGACCAAGGACTACGACCCCACCCGCCTGACCGTCTACGAAAGCTCCTTCTACGACGACAAGAAGCGCAAGTACGACTACTCGGTGATCGACATCTACAGCCGCATGTACCCCGCTTTGACCGAGGTGCAGGACTACCTCGACTCGCAGCCCGACAAGCCCTTCCTGCTGCTGGAGTACTGCCACGCCATGGGCAACGGTCCGGGTGATTTCCAGGACTATCTCGAGGTCGTTGAGTCCGATCCGGTCATGTGCGGCGGCTTCGTGTGGGAGTGGTGCGATCACGCGGTCCACACGGGGACCACCGAGGACGGTCGTGCGATCTACTACTACGGCGGTGACCACGGCGAGATCATCCACGACGGCAATTTCTGCGTGGACGGCCTGGTCAGCCCGGACCGGCAACCGCATGTGGGCCTGCTGGAATTCGCCAACGTCCACCGCCCGGTCCGGGTGGCGGGCTTCGACCAGACCACCGGCGAACTGCGGCTGCACAACCACCTCGACTTCACCGATCTCGCCGGCACCGTGAGCCTCAGCTACGAGGTGACGCGCGACGGCGAGCTCATCGAGGAAGGGACCATCGAGACATTGCCGACCATCCCGCCGCGCGCCGTCGGCTCCGTCAACTGCAACATCCCGGTCCCCGAGTCGGGACGCTGCTACCTCAAGGTCACCTATCACTCCCTCGTTGCCACGGAGCTGGTGCCGGCCGGTCACGTCCTGGGCTTCGACGAGGTGCCGCTGGAGGTTGCGGACCCGCGGAACCAGACGGCGCTTGAGCTCCTGCCGCCCGACGACCAGGACCCGCCGGCGCTCGACGTGCAGGCCGATGAACGCTTCATCACGATCAGTGGCGCTTCTTTCGAGTACGTCCTGGACCGAACCGATGGCCTGTTCAAGACGATGAACGTCGGAGGCGAGCCCCTGCTGACCCGTCCGATGGAGGTGAACATCTGGCGGGCCCCGACGGACAACGACATGTACATCAAGGCGAAGTGGTACCTGGCGCAGTACCCCCACGCTCGCGCCCGCGCGTACGACACCGAGTACTCGGTGGGCCCGGATGGAGTGACGATCACCAGCTCGATGGGACTTCTCGCCCCGGCCGTCCAGCGGATCGCGGCGTTGGAGACGGTGTGGCACGTGAGCCCTGCCGGTGCGGTCCACGTCGACATGACGGTGCGCAAGGATCCCGAGTTCCCCATGTTCCCGCGCTTCGGCCTGCGCCTGTTCCTGGACGGAGCCTTCGATCAGGTGACGTACTACGGGCTCGGCCCCCACGAGAGCTACCCGGACAAGCATCGGGCGAGTTCCCACGGGCGGTACTCCTCCTCGGTGCCCGAGCTGCATGTGGACTACCTGCGGCCGCAGGAGAACGGCAGTCACCACGATTGCGACTACGTGATCGCCCATGACGACGCTGCGCGAGCCATTGCCGCAGTGGGGGACCAGACGTTCAGCTTCAACGTCTCGCCGTACACGCAGGAACAACTGGCCGATGCGAGACGCAACGTGGATCTGACCGGTTCAGGCGAGACGGTGTGGTGTCTGGACTACGCCCACAACGGCATCGGTTCGAACAGTTGCGGCCCGGAGCTTCTCGAGAAGTACCGGCTCGACGCGCCGGAGTTCCGGTTTGCTCTCACGCTCGTCCCCTCGGCGAGCGTTGAATCAACAATCCCGCATCACAGGAACGAGGCCAACGCATGAGCGAGAACACCAGCGCGACAGCGGTTGACGACCCGCGAGAGAAGAAGTACCTGAAGTGGTACAACAAGGTCGGGTACGGCTCGGGGGACGTGGGCGGCAACGTCGTCTACGCCTTCATCGCGTTCTTCGTGATGATCTACCTGACCGACACGATGGGGTTGAACCCCGGCATCATCGGCACCCTGATCATGGTCTCGAGAATCTTCGATGGCATCTCCGACATCTTCTTCGGTTCACTGATCGACAAGACGAACACCAGGATGGGCAAGGCCCGTCCCTGGATGTTCTGGGCATACTTCGGGTGTGCCGCCATGATCGTCGCGATCTTCGCGGTCCCACCGAGTCTCGGCGACTTCGCGATGTACACGTGGTTCTTCATCACCTACGTCCTGCTCAATGCTGTCTTCTTCACGGCCAACAACATCGCATACTCGACGCTGACGGCGCTGATCACCAAGAACGCCGAAGAGCGCGTGCAGATGGGCTCCATCCGTTTCGTCTTCGCCTTCGGGACGAGCCTCCTCATCCAGGTGTCCACGGTGGGCCTCGTGCAGTTCTTCGGCGGTGGCGCAGAGGCGTGGCGCAGCGTGGCCATCATCTTCGCGCTCGTGGGCCTGACCGTGAACACGATCTCGGTGTTCTCCGTGCGGGAACTGCCACCCGAGGTGCTCTACGCTCGCCCGGACGAGGACGCTGAGGAAGAGCAGGAAACGATCGCCGAGGACAAGCCGACCCTGCTTGCGTCGCTCAAGCTGCTGATCGCGAACAAGTACTACCTGATGATCGTGCTGGTGTTCACCCTCGGTCAGGTCGTCACGGCCATGCTGGGCATGGGGATCTACTTCATGACCTACATCCTCGGGGATGCGAACTACTTCAGTACGTTCGCCTGGGCGATCAACGTTCCGATGATCCTCACATTGCTGGCGACGCCATTCGTGGTGAAGTGGGCCAGAGGGATCTATTGGGTCAATCTGTACGGATACATCATCGCGTTCATTGGACGCGCACTGGTGATCGTTGCCGCCTTCATGGGCAGCATCCCGCTCATGCTGGTGTTCACGGCCGTGGGATCGATAGGGATGGCTCCGCTGCAGGGGACGTTGAATGCTCTCATCGCCGAAGCGTCAGAGCACACCTTCATGACCAAGAAGAAGCGCATCGACGGCATGATGTTCTCCGCCACGTCCCTGGGCGTGAAGATCGGTGGTGGCATCGGTGTGGCCGTGACTGGATGGCTGCTCGCCGCGAGCGGCTACGTCGGCGGCGCGGAGGTGCAGCCGGAATCGGCGGTGACCATGATCCAGTTCATGTACCTGTGGATGCCGGCCATCATTCTTGCCATCGTGGCCGTGGTTCTGTCCCGGTTGAAGGTGGAGAGCGCGAACAAGAAGCTTCGCTGAGAGCTGGCCGAGAGCTGAGCGTCGGACGACGATCCACTCCACCGAGCCCGACATCCACTCCGAACCAGACGGCCGACGGAGGACTGAAAGGTTTGTGAAAGGCCCCTTCCCTAGAGTCCCCGGCATGCCTTCTTCACCGAGATCATCAATCACAAGAATCTCCTCCACTCTGG
>JAAZBK010000238.1 GCA_012513855.1 Acidimicrobiales bacterium | reverse complement strand
GTCGGGACTGCCCGGGTCGGGACTGCCCGGGTCGGCCCCGTCGGATCGGGCCGCCCGGTTCCGGGCCGTGGTGGTCGTGCAGTGGCCCGACGGTCGGGAGGTGGTGGCCGAGGGGACGGTGGAGGGCGTCATCGCCGACGCACCGCGGGGCCACGGCGGCTTCGGTTACGACCCGGTCTTCGTGCCCAACGAGGGCGACGGCCGAACCTTCGGCGAGATGGATCCCGACCACAAGCACGCCATCAGCCACCGGGGCCGGGCGCTGGCCGAGCTCCTCCGTCAGCTCGAATCCTGAGCCTGCGCCCCTCGAACACCCGAAGAGGGTGCCTGAGCTTCGGTAGTGGGCGGTGCCCCCGTGATCGTCAGAGCGTCGGGGTAGCAGGGTGTTGCCCGATCCTTCTGACGTCGGCACCGGGTGGACCGTCATGACGAGCCCTTAGCGGAGGATCCCCCGATCGCTTCAGCGGGGCTGACAGGTGGGGCAGGACCACGTGGTCCTGCCGGCCAGGGGATAGACCTCGAGCTCGGTGTGGCAACGGCCGCAGTGCTCCATCTTGTAGGCGTAGCGACCCTCGCCGTTGGGGAGCCTCGACACCGGCATCGGCAGCTCGGCCGTCGACATGGTCACGATCTTGTTGCGCCGAACGCCCAGCCGCAGTTGGCGGACGGTCTCCGCCCACAGGCGCTCGAACTCGTCGCGGGTGACCTTGCGGCCGGGGCGGCGCGGGTCGATCCCCACGATGTTCAACAGCTCCGACCGGTATACGTTGCCGATGCCGGCCACCACGTCCTGCTCCATCAGCAGGAGGCCGACGGCCTTGCCGCTGCGCTGCAGCCGCGACCACATGCGCTCCGGGTCGGCGTCGGTCCGCAACGGATCGGGCCCGAGGGTGGCGACCACGGCGTCCTGCTGGTCGGGCGTGATCACCGCGCACGTCATCGGTCCGGTGAGGTCCCAAGCCACCTCGTCGCCTGCGTCGTCCTTGGGGGAGAGGCGGAGCCGGGTGGTGTCGGTGGGGTCCGGCAGCGGTGCGCCCGCCCGGCGGAACCACTTGCCGATCAGGCCGAGGTGGACGTGGAGCACCCGACCGCTGTCGAAGGTGTGGAACAGGTGCTTTCCCCACGCCTCGCTGCGCTCGAGCACCGTCCCGTCGATCAGAGCGGCACCCTCGACGAACCGCGACTGCGCCGACGACGCCCGGATCGTGCGCCCGGCCAGGTCGTCGCCCTGGTCCTTGGCCAGTCGGTGGATGGTGTGACCCTCGGGCATGGAAGATCAGGGTGCCAGACTCCCGGTACCATCTTCCATCCCGCCGACGTAGCCCAATTGGCAGAGGCACCAGGTTTAGGTCCTGGCCAGTGCGCGTTCGAGTCGCGCCGTCGGCACTGTGTTTCCCGCACAAGGTGCGGTGCCGCCTGGGGACCCTGTCTTCCTCCCTGCGCGCGTTTCTCCCTCCCGATGGTGAACGAAGCGTTGCGGGTGGCCGCTAGCCTGCGGCCCATGACTACCCCGCCGACGCTCACGCCGATGCTCCAGGGACCCGGTGGGTTCGACCTGGGACAGGAGATCTACAACCGCCTCCTCAAGGAGCGGATCGTGTTCCTCGGCACCGACGTCAACGACAACATCGCCAACCAGCTCGCCGCCCAGATCCTGTACCTCGACGGTCAGGACAGCGATCAGGACATCTGGCTCTACATCAACTCGCCGGGTG
>JAAZBK010000030.1 GCA_012513855.1 Acidimicrobiales bacterium | reverse complement strand
CGGTGATCGACCGCAAGCGGGCTTCCATGCTGGCCCACGGCAGCCAGATCGGTCCCGACCACTTCATGGCCGCGATGCCCGACGAGGTGTTCGCGCTGGCCTTCGGGACCGAGTGGTTCGTCGTCTCCCGAACCGACGGTCCGGCCCCCGACGGCGAGACCGTGCTCGACGGCCTGTTGTCCCCCAATCCACAGCACGCTCCAACCTGAGGTCACCCCCGCAGCAGGGCAGCCGGCCAGCCGTGCATGGGCACCGGCCGTTGACCTCGAGGTCGAACGGTGTTCATGTTTTGGCGGTCCCTTGGGCTAGCGTCGATGCGCCGGTAGCCACGGGGGGCTGCCGCAGAAGGGGACCATGTCGATCGATCTGAATCGCGTCGCCGTCGCCGTTGCCGGCCTTCTCCTGGTGGTCACGGCGGTCGCAACCGGCTCGTCGGCCTCGCAGGCCGCAGTGGGCGACGACGTCCGCCTGAACGAGATCCAGGTGGTCGGCAGCCACAACAGTTACAAGGTCCTGCCCACCGAGGCCGAGCAGGACCTGATCCGTTCCGTGATCGGCGACGGCGCCGACCTCATGCAGTACGAGCACGCGCCACTGCCCGAGCAGTTCTCCGACCAGAGGGTCCGCCAGATCGAACTGGACGTGTGGGTCGATGAGGCCGGGGGCCTGTACTCACAGCCACTTCTGCGCACCGCCACCGGCCAGGGCCCCTACCGACCCGAGTTGATGGACCAGCCCGGCATCAAGACGTTCCACATCCAAGACGTCGACTACGGCTCGACCTGCCCCACCTTCGTGCTCTGCCTCCAGCAGGTGAAGGCCTGGAGCGACGCCAACGCGGGCCACGTGCCACTGGCGATCCTGGTGGAGCTGAAGGACACGCCGCTGGTGGTCGGCAGCTTCGAGTTCACCGACCCCGAACCCTGGACCGCGGCCGGCTTGGACTCGCTCGACGCCGAGATCCGCTCGGTCTTCTCCGACGAGGACCTGATCACCCCCGACGACGTCAGGGGCGGCGCGTCGACGCTGCGCGAGGCGGTCACCACCACCGGATGGCCCACGCTCGGCCAGAGCCGGGGCAAGGTCATGTTCCTCATGGACAACGGTGGGGGGATGCGCACCTCCTACCTGGCAGGCCACCCGTCGCTGGCTGGTCGGGTGCTCTTCACCAACGCACCACCGGCGGCCGACGACGCTGCCTTCGTCAAGCGCAACGACCCGTTCGACCCGTCGATCCCCGGGCTGGTCGCCGACGGCTTCGTGGTGAGGACCCGCGCCGACTCCGACACCGAGCAGGCGCGCAGCAACGACACGACGATGCGCGACGCCGCCCTGGCCAGCGGCGCCCAGTGGGTCAGCACCGACTACCCGGTGCCGGGCCTGGCCGTCGGCTTCACCACCGAGTACTGGGTCGGGATCCCGGGAGGCACCGTCGCCCGCTGCAACCCAGTCAACGCTCCGGCCTCATGCGTCGACGCCGAGTTGGACCAGGTGGGAGCGCCCGCCCCGCAGCCCCAGCCTCCGGCACCGTCGGTGCCGCCTTTCTCTCCCGATCCGACGGGGTCCACGCCGTCCACCGGTCCCGCCACCACGGAACCCGGTGCGGGATCGACCACCCAGCCCCCGCCGGGCGGACCGTCGACCACAGAGCCTTCGCCCACTGGGCCACCGACCACGTCGCCGTCAGAACGTCCGCCGACCAGGCCCACCAGGCCGGCACCGCGCCCGCCGGCTGCTGCTCCCGTGCGGGCCGAGCCGAGCTACACCGGCTGAGCTTCGGTCGACGATCGTCGACCTGGTACACCACTCATCGGTGACTCCCGCCCTGCTGCTCGCCGATTCGGCACTCCGGTCCGTCCACGGGTCCTTCGCCTGGTTCGTGGTGGGCGTGAACGCGCTGGCGGGGGCGTGGGCGCTGGCGGCCCACCGATTCGAGCCCCTGAGGCGGCGAGAGCTGTGGTGGTTCACCGTCTTCGCGCAGATGACCATCGTGGCCCAGGTGCTCATCGGCGTGTTCCTGCGCAACGAGCTGTTCGGCGGCACCGACGATCCGCCGCACCTGCGCATGCACATGTTCTACGGGATCATCGCCCTGTTCTCGATGGCGATCCTCTACAGCTACCGGTCGCAGCTGCGCCAGCACCTCTACCTGCTCTACGGCTTCGG
>JAAZBK010000237.1 GCA_012513855.1 Acidimicrobiales bacterium | reverse complement strand
TCCGGCGCCCGGTCCGCCGACGCGGTCAACGACGGGACGGCGGTCGGGCCTGGAACCGCCCGTGGCGGGCCGACCACAGCGTGAGGATGCCGATTCCCCACACCGGGGCCATCACCCCCCACGGTGGGCTGGTGGTCACGACGCTGACGGTGGCCACCGCGATCTGGACGAACCAGAGGCCGAGCAGGGCGCGACGGGGCTCGGCCGCGGCCGCGCCCGTCAGGTAGAACAGCCCGGCCAGGTCGATGACCTCGGTCCGGCTCCGGTCGACCGCCTGTAGGAAGCCGACCGCGAAGGCGCCGCAGCCGCCCACGAAGAGCGCCGCCGAGACCACCAGGTTCAGCACGCCCGTGGTGCCGCTGGTGACCAGCGAAGCCAGCGCCGTCACCACGATGAGGGCCAGCGTCCCCACCGCATCGATGCGGATGATCCGACTGGCCGGGATCACTGCCACGCCCCGGGTGCCGACCGGTCGAGCCCGACCCGGAGTCGCTCGGCCAGCACGTCGTAGGAGAACTCGGCCACGGCCCGGAGGCGCGCCGCCTCCCCCATGCGGCGTCGTTCGGCCGGATCGGCCAGCAGCCGTCGGAGCGCGGCGGCCAGCTCGGGTACGGAGGAGGGGTCGCGGGTGATGAGACCGGTATCTCCGTGGGCCACCGCCTCGGCTGCCCCGCCGCTGTCGCCGGCGATCTGGGGCACCGCACACGCGGCTGCCTCGAGGAACACGATTCCGAAGCCCTCCTGCTCCAGCCCCAACCACCGGTTGCGACAGTTCATGGCGAACACGTCGGCACACCCGTACAGGGCGGGAAGGTCGTCGTCATCGACCCGACCCAGAAGGCGGACCGGTGCGCCGGTGCGGTCTATCAACCGTCGGAGCCGGGCGGTGTCGCGGCCCGTGCCGCCGACCAGCACTTCGAGCCGCGGGCTGGTGGGCGCCAGTTCCGCAGCCGCCTCGACCAGCACGTCCATGCCCTTGCGGGGAACCAGGCGGCTCACCGACACCACCAGATCGGCGTGTGGGCTCGCACCGAAGCGCTGCCTGGCCCGAGCCCGCTCGGCTTCGTCGAGCGGAACGAAGCGGTCCGTGTCGACGCCTGGGGGGACCGACACCACCGGCAGGGACCGGCCTGCGGCCCTCTCGCCCTCCGCGGCGGGGTAGCCGCCGGCCGCGACCACCACGTCGGCGCCGTTCAGCACTCGGCCCAGGGCCTGCCGTGGTCCGGGGACCCGACCCGGCACCGTGACCTCTGCTCCGTGCACGATCACCCCGTAGCGGTGGCGGAGCTGCGGCCCCAACCAGCCGATGGGCAGCGCCGGATCGAGCACCACCAGCTCGGCACCGACCTCGTCGGCCAGGTGGTCGATGCGGTCACGGACCTTCGGCAGGGGCAGCAGCACCGTCTCGGCGATCCGCACCACCCGGAAGCCGGCACTGCGGTCGAAGGCCGCGGCGCCGGGATAGGCGGTGGTGAGGACGGTGACGTCGTCGGGCGGGAGCCGCCGCCACAGCTCCCAGAGGTACGACTGGATCCCGCCGATCTTGGGCGGGAAGTCGTTGGTGACCAGCAGGTGCCTCACGGCGCGCCGGTCGTTGCCGCGTGCGCTCCGCCGGCAGAGTCGCGGAGCGTCGGCACCGCTCTCTCCAGCTCGGCCTGCACCTCGGGGTCGGGATCGTCGTGGAGCTCCACCACCAGATCGTCGCACCCGAGGCGCCGAGCGCTCCAGACCGCGTGCGAGCGCACCAGCGGATCGTCGTGGGCCAGAGAGGAGGCGAGCACCCGTCGCACCCGCTGGTCGGAGCCGTCGCCCACGTTCCCCAGGATGACGAGGGCGTTGCGACGGAGGTAGCGGGGATCGCGCTCGGCCACGTACCAGCGGCCGTGCGCCGACATGATCTCGTGGTCGGTGGACTCCAGCAGCTCGAGCACCGGTACCCACGCCCGATCGGGATCTCCCACCCGGTCCAGCTCGGCCGGCCGGCCGGGTCGGACCCGGAGCTGCTCGCGCCGGTTGGGGGGACAGACGTCCTGGCAGTCGTCGCAGCCGTAGATGCGGTCGCCCACCGCCACCCGCTGGTCCACCGGAAACGATCCGGTGGACTGGAGGGTCCACGACAGGCAGCGTCGGGCATCGACCACGCCGGGCGCCACGATCGCGCCGGTGGGGCACGCGTCGATGCACCTGACGCACGGCCCGCAGCCGTCGGCCACCACATCGGGACGGTCTCCGATCTCGGCGTCGGTGAGGACCGACCCCAGGATGAACCAGCTGCCCGAGCCCGGAACGAGCAGGTTGGCGTTCTTGCCGAACCAGCCCAACCCGGCCCGATGGGCCACCGCCCGGTCGACCAGGTGGTTCTGGTCGGACAGCACCACCGCCCGGTACCCCGCGTCCCGCAGCTCCTCGGCAACGGCCTCCAGCCCGGCGAGCAGCCGTTCCTGGTCGTCGGCCCACACGTAGCGGGCCACCCGGGCGAGGGGGCCCCGCTCGGTGGGCGGCTGGGGAGCATTGCGGTGGTAGGAGAGAGCTCCCACCAGGATCGACCGGGCCACGGGCAAGGTGGCGTGAGGGTCGGTGGATCGGCCCGGGTTCTTGTAGGTGAACTGCATGGAGCCGTTCAGGCCCTGGTCACGACGCTCCTCGAGCACCCGACGGGTGTCGTCGAGCGGATCGGCCGACGTGCACCCGAGGTGGTCCAGGCCCGCGCCGGCCGCCACCTCGCGCAAGCGGTGGAGCGTGGGGACGGCCATGGGCTCCATCCTCGCAGGAGCACCGACGGTCGGTCAGGCCGTGTCCGATGTTCGGGCCTGGTGGCGCAGGGGCGGGACCAGGCCCGCCGCGTCGAGCATGCGAATGGCCCTGACCTCGGCCAGATCTACCACCACCGGGCTGCTGGCCTCGGTGCGGCAGATGAAGGTGACCACGCAGTCGGCGCAGGCGTCGGTGTTCTCCAACACGCACTGGTGGCAGTCGATCAGCAGGCTCTCGGCCATGGGTTGCTCCCGGAGGTTCTCGCGGTTCAGGTGTCGACCCGGTCGACGAGTGCATTCTCCGCAAGGGGGGTGACAAACGAAGCAGGTGTGGGTGCTTCGGTCGAATAGTTCGACCAAAGCACCCACACCTCG
>JAAZBK010000236.1 GCA_012513855.1 Acidimicrobiales bacterium | reverse complement strand
GTGTGGATCGCAACCTTTCGGCGCGTGACGGATCCCTCTGAGCCGCCAGCACACGACTGGGCACAGAACGGGCACAAACGCGGGGATGCGGGCGGTGCCGGGCTGGTACCGAGCGGTACCGGATGGACGCCCCAGACCGCCGCCGAAAACCACGAAACCCCTGGTCAGCGGACCGTTTCCGGCGCTCACCAGGGGCTTCGCTCGTGGTACCCCCAACGGGATTCGAACCCGTGCCGCCACCTTGAGAGGGTGGTGTCCTAGGCCGCTAGACGATGGGGGCTGGATCTTGACTTGTGCCGGCGAGAACTTAGCCGGATGAGCTCGGGGGGGAGGACTCGAACCCCCAACGACTGGACCAGAACCAGCTGTGTTACCGATTACACCACCCCCGAACGGGTGGACGGTCAGGTTAGCCCGACCACGGTTGGCGACGAAAAACCGATTGCCGCGCCGGTAGCCGGTCGACGTCGAGGAACAGAGGACCAACGGCCCTGCCCCGGTCGTGGCCGCGAAGCGATGATCGTGGTTGCAGGTCCGGGCGAAGGTGCCTCAGCGCCGAGCGAGGAGCGGGCCCCTCGTGGCCCACCTAGGCTGCGCCAGAACATCCACCGACACCCCCGGGAGGCCCAGTGAGCACCGACATCCTCGTCGGCATCGACGGATCCGAGAACTCCGAGTCAGCCTTCGAGTGGGCTCTCGACGAGGCCGGCTTCCGCGGTGCCCGGGTTCGGGCCGTCCTCACCTGGACCTACCTGGGTCAGTCAGGCTCCAAGCTGGGTCCGCTCGCCACCGAGGTCGACGCGCAGAACCTGCTGGTCGAGATCGTCGACCGCGTGGCCGGCGATCGGGCCGAGCTGGTCGACGCCGTGACGGTCAACGACCTGCCGGCTGCCGGACTGCTCGATCAAGCCGCGTCGGGAGTGGCCATGGTCGTCGTCGGGTCCCGGGGCCTGGGCGGGGTGAAGGGCCTCGTGCTGGGGTCGGTCAGCCGCACCATGGTCGAGCGTTCGCCGGTTCCGGTCGTGGTGGTTCCCGACCGCGTCAAGGATTGAGCGGTAAGCGAAGGCCGCGCGGTCGCGGCTACCAGCCCCGGTAGGTCGGCTGCCGCCGTTCGACGAAGGCAGCCACGCCCTCGTTGGCGTCGACGGTGCTCATGTTCAGCTCCTGGGCCACCGCCTCCTCGTGGAACGCGGTGGCCCGGTCGCTCTCCAACGATCGGTTGACGAGCCACTTGGTGAGGGCCAGGGCCCGGGTGGGGGAGGTGGCCAGCCGCTCGGCCCACTCCTCCACGGCGGCGTCGAGCTCGTCGGCCGGGACCACCCGGTTCACCAGACCGAGCGCGGCTGCGTTGGCGGCCGCGAGGTCGTCGCCGAAGAACAGCAGCTCCTTGGCCTTCTGGACCCCGATGCGACGGGGGAGCAGGTAGGCACCGCCCCCGTCGGGGACGAGCCCCCGTCGGACGAAGACCTCGATGAAGCGGACGCCCTCGGCTGCCACGACCAGGTCGCAGGCGAGAGCGATGTGGGCACCGATGCCGGCGGCCGTGCCACCCACCTTGGCGATCACCGGCTTCTCGCAGTCGAGGATCGCCGATATCAGGGCCTGGGCACCCTCTCGTATGAGCTTGGCGACCTCGCCCACGCCGCGGGCGGGGGCGTCGTCCGGCCGTGGCGCCGCAGGTCTGGAGGCCCGGAGGTCGGCTCCGGTGCAGAAGGCATCGCCGTTGGCGCCGAGCACCACACCCCGGATCCCGAGGTCGGTGCTGGCGTCGGCCAGCAACCCGATGACGCGATCCCGCTGATCGGGGCTGATGGCGTTCTTGACGTCGGGTCGGTTCAGGGTGATCCAGGAGATCCCGCGGTCATCGACCCGGTGGAGGACCTGTTCGGCCAGTGGCAGGTCGATCGACGGCGTGGTCACGGGTTGCTCCTCGAATCCGGTGGGTGACGGCCAGCGTAGGTGAGGATCTGACGGGTCGTCAGATCCTTAGAGTGCCGGTGCGAACCCGCACTCGGCCTTGAGCGCCTCCGCTATGCGGGCCAAGGCCTCCGGTACCCCATCCATCCGCTCGGCGATGCCGACCGCGTCGGTTGGAAACTCCTGAGAGAACTCCATCCACTCGTGAAGGACCTCGTAGTCGGGCTGGAGCTCAGCGGGAGCGAGAGCAGCCGATTCCCGGCTGGCCTCCACCCGCTTGGTGGGGATGGCGTTCTCGACACGGCGTGCGGCTTCGCACCATCCCGTCGGGGCATCGGTTTCACTCGTCGGGGAGGCCGCATCGGACGCGTCGTCCGAGCATGCGGTGGTGAGGAGGCTGAGACCGATCACGCCACACGCAGTGAGGCGGCCCAGCCTTGATCCGAATCGTCGTCGCATGGGAGGGAGGATGGCACACGCGTGAACTCGACCGGGCGTCGAGCGGGTGCTCGGGTCAGGAGGTCGGCGGCGGACCTGCGTGGTCGACCAACCGACGCAGCGCGGAACGGTCCAACTTCTGCATGGCGGTGAGCGGAAGGCTCGACACCACCACCAACGCTTCGGGGAGCTTGTGGTGGGCCAACGACCTAGCCGCGTGATCCCGGAGCTGGTCCAGCGCCGGAGGATGGTCGGGGTCTGTGGGAACGACCACCGCCACGCCGATCTCACCAAGAACGGGGTCTGGTCGCGGGGCGATCGCCGCCTCGGCCACCCCGGGGTGGGACAACAACGTCGCCACGACCTCGGACGGGAAGACGTTGTACCCGCCGCGGATGTACATCTCGCCGATCCGGCCCTGAAGGGTGATGAGACCCGACGCGTCGATCGATCCGAGGTCGCCGGTCCGGAGCCAGCCGTGCTCGATGGTGGATGCGGTCGCGTCAGCATCTCGCCAGTAGCCGCTCATCATGGCGTCGCTGCGGAGCCACAGCTCGCCGACCTCCCCGGAGGGGGCGTCGTCGCCGGTGGGGTCGCGGACGATCACGTCGACCCCGGGCCGGGCCCGTCCGACCGAGTGGAGCGCTTCGTGATCCGGCGCGTCGGGAGAGGTGGCGCTGCCCACGCCGCCGCTCTCGGTCGACGACCACCGGATCGAGTAGGCCGCGTCGAAGCGGCTGCGGGCTTCGCTCACCAACGAAGGCGCGGAGGGGGCCCCACCCATGACCAGGAGCTTGACGCAGGCGAGGTCGCGGGCGTCGAAGTTCGGATCCCGCAGCATCAGCGCCACCTGTGGAGCCACTCCTCCGATGGTGCCGATCTGCTCCCGCTCGATCAGGTCGAGCACGTCGGAGGCGTGCCAGTGCCGTAGGAGGTGGGTGGTGGAGCCGGTGCGCAGGTACCACGGCAGCTTGGTGGTGAAGCCGACGTGGGCGAACTGGGTCGATCCGTACTGGCTGAAGGGTCGGTCTCCCCAGTGATCGCCGACGTCGTGACGGGTGATCGCGGTCAGCTGACGGTCGGTGAACCACGCCCCCTTGGGCGTGCCCGTCGTGCCGGAGGTGAAGACGATCGCCACCGGGCGGTCTGGATCGTTCGGCGGGCCGTCCGGCCGGCCGCCCCGGACGCGTAGGGCGTACACGTCGTCGGAGTGGGCGACGACCAGATCGGGGGTGACCTGGTTGAGGCAGGCATCGCGTTCGGTGGGGGTGAGGCGTGGGTTGACGCCGGCCACGGTGGCGCCGACCTTCGCTGCTGCGGCGTAGGCGACCACCCACGCGGCCTGGGAGCGAAGGGTCAGAGCCACGACCGACCCGAC
>JAAZBK010000235.1 GCA_012513855.1 Acidimicrobiales bacterium | reverse complement strand
GAGATCGTGGTGGCCAACCCGTCGGCCGGGGCGGTGGAGGTCACCGTCACCGAACTGGTCGACGGCTCCCAGGTCGAGGTGGCGGAGGCGAAGGTGACGGTGCCCGCCCGAGGTCGGGTGACGCTCGACCTCTCCACCATGGTCGACGCCCCGTCGGCGGTGCTGATCGAGGGCAGGGGGCCTCTGGTGGTCTCGCGGACGCTCTGGGCCACCGAGGAGCGGGGCACCTCGGTGGATCTGGCCACGCCGCTTCCCGATCAGGTGGTGCCCCTGCCGTCGCGGTGAGCACACTGGTGGGGTGCTTCCCGTACTGATCGTCCTGGCGCTGGTGGTGGTGGCCGTTGCCGTGGCGCTGCTCGTCCAGCGGAACGGGTCGGCCGACGCCGCGGCTCAAGCCGGGGCAGGCCCGTCCTGGACCGTCCCCACCCGCCTCGATCGAGGCGACTTCGTGAGATCCGAGGCCCCGTGGCTGGTGGCGGTGTTCTCCTCCACCACCTGCCTGGCGTGTCAGGGGACCTGGGAGAAGGCGCAGATCCTGGAGTCGGCGGAGGTGGCGGTCCAGTCGCTCGACTCGGTCGAGGACGAGGCGATCCACGAGCGCTACGGGGTGGATGCGGTGCCCATGGTCCTGGTGGTGGATGCCGCCGGCGAGGTGTGCCGATCCTTCATGGGGGAGCCCACGGCCACCGACCTGTGGGCAGCGGTGGCCGAGCTGCGCGAGCCCGGCTCGGTGCCACCCAGTTGCACCGGCCCCTGACCGACGCTCCACGGGCGGCTCGCCTGCTCAGGGCCTGGTTGCCCTCACCTGGACCCGGAGCGGGAGCGACTGGAGGCCGCGGATGAACATGCGGTTGCTCCACACCGGGTCGCCGTCGAGCTCCAGGTGCTCGAAGCGGTCGAGGACGGCGTCGATCATCCGCTCGGCCTGGAGCCGGGCCAGGTGGGCTCCCAGGCAGGAGTGGGCTCCGGCGCCGAACTGGAGGTGCTCGGAGGCGTCGGGCCGGTCGACCACCACGCGGTCGGCGTCGTTCCAGCGGCGGGGATCGCGGTTGGCGGAGGCCAGGCCGACGTAGAGGACCGCTCCCGCGGGTATCTCGCGACCTTGGAGGACGATCGGTCGGGTGGTGATCCGGCGCACGAACTGGTTGGGTCCGTCGTAGCGGAGGAGTTCGGAGACGGCGTTGCGGAGCAGGTCTCGGTCGTGGCGGAGCACCTCGATCTGGTCGGGGTGGCGGAGCAGGGCCAGCACCCCGTTGCCCACCAGCCCGGCGGTGGGCTCGTGTCCGGCCATGTAGAGGGTGATTAGCTGGGCCATCAGGTCCTCGTGCGACAGCCCTTCGCCGTCGATGCTGGCAGTGACCAGGTGGGTGAGGAGGTCGTCGGCCGGTCGGCGGCGACGCTCGACCACCTGGGCTTCGAGGTGCTCCCACATGGCTTCGAGCGCCTCGAAGAACTCCTGGCGCTCGTCGTCGGGCAACGGATCCCTGCTGCGGGCCACCCAGCTTGTCCAGGTCCGGAACTGGGGGGCGTCCTCGTCGGGGATCCCGAGCCAGCCCGAGAAGATCTCGACGGGCAGCGGGTACGAGAAGTCGGCCACCAGGTCCAGGCGTCCTCGGCCGTGGTCGCCGGCGGTGGCGACCCCGGCGGCGAGGCGGTCGGCGGAGACCCCAACCCGTCGGTCGATGACGTCGCGGAGCCGGTCGACCTCGCGGACCCGGAACGGGTCGGCCATGAGCCGGCGGATCTGGCGGTGGTCGGGATCGTCGAGGTGGACGATGGTGCGGGCGGCCCGCCCGTGCTCTGCCAGGCCCTGCAACTCCAGTTCGGTGAGCGGGGTGGGGGTGGCCCGGGCGATGTCGCTCGACATCGTGGGCTCGCCGAGCACGGTGGCGACGTCGTCGTGGCGGGTCACCACCCAACCCCACAGGAGGTCCGACCAGTGCACCGGGTCCTCGTCGCGCAGGATCGCGTACTGCTCGTATGGTGACGCCACGAACTCCGGATCGAAGGGGTTGAAGCGGATCTCCCCGGTGGTCGCGCTCATGGTTGGGGCAGGGTAACGGTCTTCGGGCGACCGGTCCTGGAGAACCGGCGCACCTCGACTTGATCGAACAGGTGTTCGGCGCGAGCTTTGGGGTCGTGGGGTTCAACAACTCGCCGATGCCGTGGTCGGAGCTGGAGCGCCGCCTGTCGGGCACCATCAGCGACAAGGCCGCCACGTCACCGCCGGAGTGGGCGAACGGAGGAGACGGGCCGGCGTGGTCGCGCAAGCGGTCGGCCTACGTGCCGCCCGAAGACCTCGCTCGCCGTCCCGCGGTCGGGCAGGTGCCCTACGCGGAGCTGCACTGCCACACCAACTTCAGCTTCCTCGACGGGGCGTCGCACCCCGAGGAGCTGGCCGAGGAGGCGGCCCGACTCGGCCTGGAGGCGCTGGCCGTCACCGACCACGACGGCTTCTACGGGGTGGTCCGCTTCGCCGAGGCCGCCCGGGCGGTGGGTCTGCCCACCGTCTTCGGGGCCGAGGTCACGCTCTCGGGCCCCGTCGCCGGTGACCACCTGGTGGTGCTGGCCCGTGGCCCGCGGGGCTACGCCCGCCTGGCCCGGGCTTTGAGCACGGCGCAGCTGGCGGGCGAGAAGGGGGCGCCCCGGATCGATCTGGCCACCCTGGCCGACCTCTCGGGGGCTGCCGGCGGCGCACGCGACTGGGCGGTGCTCACCGGATGCCGCAAGGGACCGCTGGCCAGCGCCCTCCACCTGGATGGGCCGGCGGCCGCGGGGAGGTCGCTCGACCTCCTCACCGATGCCTTCGGGGCCGACGCCGTGCACGTCGAGCTGTGGGACCACGGAGACCCGCTCGACGCTCCCCGCAACGACGCACTGGCCCAGATCGCCCTGCGCCGGGGGGTCGGGCTGGTGGCCACCAACAACGTGCACTACGCGGTGCCGGCCCGGCGACGGTTGGCGTCGGCCCTGGCCGCGGTGGGCTCGCGCCGGAGCCTGGAGGAGGCCGACGGCTGGCTCCCCGCCGGTTCAGGTGCCCACCTGCGCTCGGGGGCGGAGCAGGCCCGTCGCTTCGCCCGCTACCCGGGGGTGGTGGCCGCCGCGGCGGAGCTGGGCCGGGAGTGCGCGTTCGACCTGCGCCTGGTGGCTCCCGACCTCCCGCCCTATCCGTGCCCCGACGGCCTCACCGAGATGGCGTTCCTGCGGCGCCTGGTGGAGGAGGGCGCGTCCCGCACCGATCGCTACGGTCCCCGGCCGGTCTCCGGTGGCGCCGGCAACGCCGAGGCGTGGGCCCAGATCGATCACGAGCTCGACCTCATCGAGCAGCTCGGGTTCCCCGGCTACTTCCTGATCGTCTGGGACATCGTGCAGTTCTGCGTCCGCAACGAGATCTTCTGCCAGGGGCGGGGGTCGGCGGCCAACAGCGCGGCGTGCTGGGCGCTCGGCATCACCAAGGTCGACGCCGTGAGCCTCGGCCTGCTGTTCGAGCGGTTCCTGTCGCCCGAGAGAGACGGGCCTCCCGACATAGACATCGACATCGAGAGCGGGCGACGCGAAGAGGTGATCCAGTACGTGTACCACCGCTACGGCCGTCGCAACGCGGCCCAGGTGGCCAACGTCATCACCTACCGGTCTCGGTCCGCGGTGCGAGACATGGCCAAGGCGCTGGGAGCAGACCCCGGTCAGCAGGACGCGTGGTCCAAGCAGCTCGACCCGTGGAAGCGCCTGGAGGCGCAGCAGGGCGAAGGGGCCGACAACGAGATCCCCGCGGCGGTCCTGGACCTGGCCCGTGAGGTCGAGAACTTCCCCCGACACCTCGGCATCCACTCTGGCGGCATGGTGCTGTGCGACCGGCCGGTGATCGAGGTGTGCCCGGTGGAGTGGGCCCGCATGGAGGGCCGCAGCGTCCTCCAGTGGGACAAGGACGACTGCGCCGCGGTGGGGCTGGTCAAGTTCGACCTGCTGGGCCTGGGCATGCTGAGCGCGCTGCACCACATGGTCGACCTGGTTGAGGACCAGACCGGTGAGCGGGTCGACCTGGCCACCCTGCCCCAGGACGACGCCGTCTACGAGATGTTGTGTCGGGCCGACTCGGTGGGGGTCTTCCAGGTGGAGTCCCGGGCCCAGATGGCCACCCTGCCCCGGCTGCGACCCCGGACCTTCTACGACCTGGTGGTGGAGGTGGCCCTCATCCGGCCCGGGCCCATCCAGGGGGGCTCGGTCCACCCCTACATCCGGCGGCGCAACGGCAAGGAACCGGTCACCTACCTGCACCCCCTGCTGAAGCGGTCGCTGCACAAGACGCTGGGCATCCCGCTGTTCCAGGAGCAGCTCATGCAGATGGCCATAGACGTGGCCGGCTTCAGCGCGGCAGAAGCCGATCAGCTCCGCCAGGCCATGGGTTCGAAGCGGTCCACCGAGCGGATGGAGAGGCTGCGCCAGCGGCTCTACGAGGGCATGGCCGAACGGGGCATCACCGGAGAGGTGGCCGACGAGATCTACGTGAAGCTGGCCGCGTTCGCCAACTACGGCTTCCCCGAGAGCCACTCGGTGAGCTTCGCCTACCTCGTCTATGCGTCGGCCTGGTTCAAGTACCACCACCCGGCCGCCTTCTGCGCCGGGCTGTTGAACGCCCAGCCCATGGGCTTCTACTCGCCGCACTCGCTGGTGGCCGACGCCACCCGCCACGGAGTCGAGGTCCACACCCCGTGCATCAACGCTTCCGAGGCCGGTGCCTCGTTGGAGCCGTCGCCCTCTGGCGTCGGTGTCGATGCCGATGCCGGTGGCGTGCGCCAGGGCGTGCGACGACCCGACGACCCCCGCACGTGGGGACGGAGCGGGCCAGCCGTGCGGTTGGGCATCGGATCGGTACGGGGCATCGGCGACGACCTGGCCACCCAGATCGCCGCCGGGCGACCGTACGCGTCCATGGAAGACGTCGCCCGGCGCAACCCCCAGCTCACCCTCCCGCTCCTGGAGGCGCTGGCCACCGCCGGAGCGTTCTCGACCCTGACCCCACCCGGGGAGGGCCACCGGCGACGGGAGGACATCTGGGCGGCGGGGGCGGTGGCCCAGGGCGGGGTCGACCGGTTGGAGGGGATCGTCACCGGAGAGCGGTCGCCGGCCTTGCCGGGCATGGACGAACGGGAGACGTCGCACGCCGACCTGTGGGCCACCGGCATCGCCCCCCACGGCCACCCCACCCGCTTCGTGCGGGGCGAGTTGGATCGCCTGGGCGTCGTGCCCGCGGCGGATCTGGCGGCCCGGAACCACCAGAGCAGGGTGCTGGTGGGCGGGGTGGTCACCCACCGCCAGCGACCGGCCACCGCCGGGGGCACCACGTTCCTGAGCGTGGAGGACGAGACGGGGTTGGTGAACGTGGTGGTGTCGAAGGGGTGCTGGGTCCGTCATCGCCGCTTGGTGCAGACCGCCCCGGCCCTGTTGATCCGGGGTCGCCTGGAGACGGCCGAGGGCGTCACCAACGTGGTGGCCGAGACCATCTCGCTCCTCCCGCTCACGGCCACCGTGAGGTCCAGGGACTTCCGCTGAACCGAACCAGACCCGGGTTCAGACCTCGGGGCGGGGGACGTGGGTGATGTGGGTGACGGCGCCGTGGTCGACCTGGATCACGTAGCGGGCCGCCTTGCGGGGGGAGAGCTCGCCGTCGAGGGTCGCCCCACGACCCAGGGCGGTGGAGAGGACGGCGGGGATCACGTCGCCGTGGCTGCACGCCACCACCACCGAGGCGGCCTCGGCGGCTGCGAGCAGGTGGTCGAGGGCGGCGCGGCCGCTGGTGCCCTCGACCAGTTCGTCGACGCTGCTCACCTTGGAGCCGAAGCGCTCGGCGAGGGGCTCCAGGGTCTGGACGCAGCGAAGGTAGGGACTGCTCCACAGGAGGACGGAACCATGTGAGCCGGTCGCCGCGGACGGGTCGCCCAGGTTCGGCGCCAGAGCGCCGGCGATGGCCACGGCCTGGGCCCGGCCCTTCTCCGAGAGCGGGCGCAGGGCGTCGTCGCCCCGCCAGGCCGAGCGACTGCCGGCGTGGGCGTGCCGCACCAGGTGGATGATCATCTTCTGCAGTCCTCGGAGGATCCGGGCCGACGCATCGGCGGGAGGCGATCGACGTGCACCGATCCGCCCGAAAGGTATCCGCGGTCCGATCTCGATCGACAGCCGTGAGTTGAACGACAGGCGGCGCCGGCGGGCAATAAGGTCCGCCCCGGTCTCGGCACGGAAGGGGAAGCAGTTGCGAGGTCGATCGAAGACGTGGGCAGCGGTCGCGGCGTTGGCGCTGATGATCGGGGTGGTCGCCGCCGGTTGCAGCAGCGACGACGACGGCGACGAAGGCGGTGCCGCCACGTCGTCGACCGCCGCCGGGGGCGACTCGACGTCGTCCACCGCAGCAGGCTCAGGCGGCGACGAGGATGAGCCTTGGGACGGCGAGTTCAGCACGCTGATCTACAACGTGGCCGGCCTGCCGGAGATCCTGTCGGGTTCGAGCCCGGAGGTGAACACCGATCTGATCGGGCCGAAGCTCAACGACTTCGACCTGGTGCTGATGCAGGAGACCTGGGAGACGCCCGACCCGAACCCCCTGGCCCCCACCCGCGTGTACCACGAGATCCTGGCGGGCCACAGCACCCACGCCCACCAGACCGAGATGGCGCCGCAACCGCTGGGCACCAACCCCGACCGCCCCGAGGCGCTGCTGGCCGACGGCCTCGGGATGTTCTCGTCCATCGAGATGGGGCCGGTGACGCGGGTGGCGTGGACCGGCTGCTTCGGCGGGGCCGACACCAGTGACCGCGGGGCCGCCGACTGCCTGGCCATGAAGGGGTTCGCCGTGGTCACGATCACCCTCGCCGACGGGGCCGAGGTCGACGTCTACAACCTCCACGCCGAGGCGGGCAGCTCCGCCACCGACCAGGACCTCCAGCGAGAGGACTTCCCGCAGCTCGCCGCCTTCATCGAGGAGCACTCGGCCGGCCGGGCCGTGATCGTCGGCGGGGACACAAACCTCCACACCGACGAGGAACCCGACAACCCCCAGGACGTCGAGGACAACCAGATCTGGGCCGACTTCCTGGCCGCCACCGGCCTCGCCGATGCCTGCGACGCGGTGGACTGCGAGGACACGGGGCGGATCGACAAGGTGGCCTTCCGCAACGGCGAGGGCGTGGAGCTGGGCGTGCTCGACCGGCTCGTCGAGAGCGAGCTCTTCGTAGACGACGCAGGGGAGCAGCTCAGCGACCACCAGGCCGTGTCGGTCCGCTTCGGCTGGCGAGCGACGACCTGATCGCGTGGGGCAGGATCTGGCCATGACCACCTCACCCGGCGCGGCCGAATCCCCCATGACCTCCTGCATCGAACGGTGGATGTCGGTGCTCCACGGCGACGTCGACGTCCTGCCGTCGATCCTGCACGAAGACGCCGTGCTCCACTCGCCGGTGCTGTTCGCGCCCCAGGCCGGTCGCGAAACCGTGGCCATGTACCTCACCGCGGCCGCGGCGGCCTTCGTGGGCATCGGGCCCCTGGCTGGCGCGGTGGCGCCACCGCCCGACGGCACCACCGCGGTGAGGCACCCGACCGGCGACGACTGGGACGGCCGCTTCCGCTACGTGCGCAAGGTGATCGGTGAGAAGGATGCGGTGCTCGAGTTCGAGACCACCATGGACGGCAGCTACGTGAACGGCGTCGACATGATCACCTGCGACGACCACGGCCTGATCACCGACTTCAAGGTCATGGTCCGCCCGGCTCGTGCGGTCGACGCGGTGAAGGCCCAGATGCTCGCCGCGCTGGAGCTGTTCCAGGCGGGTGGTGCCGGCCCCGACGCTCCTGGCTGACCCCGGCCGCGCCCGTTGTCACCCCCCGGTGAGACGATGGCCCACATGACCGACGTGACCCCCCTGGCCGAACGAGCTGCCGCGGTGCTCGCCGAACTGGCCGGCCCAGGCGCGATCCTGCGCCCCGACCAACTGGCAGCCATCGACGCCCTGGTCACCCGGCGCGAGCGCGTCCTGCTCGTGCAGGCCACCGGATGGGGGAAGTCGGCGGTCTATTGGATCGCCACCCGACTGCTGCGCGAGGCCGGTGGCGGTCCCACCCTGGTGGTGTCGCCGCTCCTGGCGCTTATGCGCAACCAGGTGGCTGCTGCCGAGAAGGCGGGCATCCGCGCTGCCACCATCAACTCCGCCAACATCGACGACTGGTACGAGATCGAGGCGCAGATCCGTGCCGACCAGGTCGACGTGCTGCTCATCTCGCCGGAGCGGCTCAACAACCCGCGCTTCCGGGCAGACGTGTTGCCCTCTCTGGCCGCCAGCGTCGGCCTACTGGTGGTCGACGAGGCCCACTGCATCTCCGACTGGGGTCACGACTTCCGTCCCGACTACCGCCGCATCGCAGCCGTCCTGGCCAACCTGGGAACCGACGTGCCCGTTCTGGCGGCCACCGCCACGGCCAACCAGCGGGTGGAGGCCGACGTCGCCGGTCAGATCGGAACGAGCACCAGGACCTTCCGGGGCTCGCTCGACCGGCCCACCCTGCACCTGGCGGTGGCCGCCGTGCCCACCGCCGCCGAGCAGATGGCGTGGCTCCAGACCTGGACCACCACCCACCCGGGTCCGGGGCTCGTCTACTGCCTCACCGTGTCCGACGCCGAGCGGGTGGCCTCCCACCTCCAGGGCGCCGGCGTCGCCGCCGAGGCCTACACGGGCTCGACCCCCGCTCCCGATCGCGAACGGATCGAGGCCGGCCTGGACGACGGTTCCCTGTCGTGCGTCGTGGCCACCTCGGCGTTGGGCATGGGGTACGACAACCCCCACCTCGCCTACGTGATCCACCTCGGGTCCCCGTCGTCGCCCATCGCCTACTACCAGCAGGTCGGCCGGGCCGGGCGCAGCGAGACCGATGCCCGGGTGGTGCTCATCCCCACCCGGAGCGAGCGAGACATCTGGGCGTACTTCGACTCCACCGCCATGCCCTCGCGGGAGGTGGTGGAATCGGTGCTCGCGGCGCTGGCCCAGCACGGTCCTTGCACGGTGGTGGAGCTCGAGTCGCTGGTCAACCTTCGGCGAGGCCGCCTGGAGGCGCTGCTGAAGGTGCTCGACGTGGAGGGTGCGGCCGACCGCCAGGGAACGTCGTGGTTCCGCACCGAGACGCCGTGGTCCTACGACGGCGAGCGCTACGCCGCGCTGGCGGCGGCGCGGCAGGCCGAGCAGGAGGCCATGCTGGCCTACCAGGGCACCGATGGATGCCGGCTGCGGTTCCTCCGCGAGCAGCTCGACGATCCGGGCGCAGCCGACTGCGGTCGCTGCGACAACTGCACGGGAGAGCGCGTCGATCTGGAGATCGACCCCGAGGCCGTGGCGGCAGCGCAGCGACAGCTCCGGACAGCGGTGGTGGTGATCGAACCCCGCAAGCAGTGGCCGCGGCGCTTCGAGGCCCGCAGGGGCAACATCGGCCCCGATCTCAGGGCCGAGGAGGGTCGGGCGCTGGCGTTCGGCAACGACCCGGGTTGGGCCGAAGACCTGGCCGAGCTGTTCGCCCGACCCGACGCCCCGCCAACCGACGACCTGCTGCGGGGGGTGGCGGCTGCGCTCAAGGCGTGGCCGTGGGGTCGGCGGCCCACCTGGATCACCTGGGTGCCGTCGCGCACCCGGCCCCTGCTGGTGGAGGGTCTGGCCTCCAGGTTGGCCGAGGTCGGCAAGATGGAGCTGGTCGACGCCGTCCGCCGGGTGCGGGCCGACGCCCCGCCCCAGGCCCGCATGGACAACTCGATCACCCAGGCGGCCAACGTCATCGACGCCTTCGAGTTCGGCGCTCCGGACGGATCTGCTCTCCCGCTCGGACCGGGGCTGCTAATAGACGACACCTTGCGCTCGGGCTGGACCACCACGGCGGTGGCCGAGGGCCTGCGGAGGGCCGGATCGGGCCTGATCCTGCCGTTCGTCCTGTGGAGACGGCCCTGAGAGATCCCATGGGCGTCAACTGGGACAGCAACTGGAGCCAAGCGGTGCAGCCCGACCCCCTACGGTTCCCCCGATGCCGGTTCGGTGCGTGGCGTTCGACGCCGACGACACGCTGTGGGACTTCACCGCAGCCATGTGGGAGGGGTTGGAGCGCGCCATCGAAGCGGGGCGGGCGATCCGGCCCGACCTGATCGACGGCCTCACGCCCGAGGGCCTCCAGGGCCTGCGGGACCGACTGGTCGACGAGGAGCGCGCCGGCACCGAACGCCACGTGAGGTTGTCGGCGGTGCGCAGGCGGTCGTTCGCGGTGGCTCTCCAGGAGAGGGGAGCACCCGTCCCGGGCCTGGCCGAGGCCATGGCCGACGCCTACTTCGCCCACCGGCACGGCGAGGTGCGCTTGCACGCCGATGTGGTCGGGGTCCTCGATCGGTTGTCGAGCCGCTACGTGCTCGGCCTGGTCACCAACGGAAACACCGACCCCGAGCGCAGCGGGCTGGGCGGCCGCTTCGACTTCCGCCTGGGCGCCGACGACATCGGCATCCGCAAGCCCGACCCCCGCATGTTCACCATGGCCGCGGCCGCGGCCCGGTGCCACCCGAGCGAACTGGTCTACGTGGGCGACCAGCCGGTGAAGGACGTGGCTGCACCCCAGTCGGTGGGCTGCCGGGGGGTGTGGCTCAACCGCACCGGGGTCCAGGCCCCGCCTGGCATCGAACCCGACGCCACCATCTCGTCGCTCGACGAGCTGCCGGAGGTGATCGAGCGGTTCGACGCGGAGGAGGCCGAGATCCTCGGCCGGGTGGGGGTGGGACCGCTGGCTCCGCCCTGGCCCGACGACCCGAGGCTCGACCCCGAGCTGCTGCGCTCGGGTGATCGTCGCAACGTGGTCGACCGCTACCGGTACTGGCGGGAGGAGGCAATCATCGCCGACCTGGCGGCCCACCAACACCCGTTTCACGTGGCGGTCGAGAACTGGCGCCACGACCGCAACATCGGCGCGGTGGTCCGCAACGCCAACG
>JAAZBK010000234.1 GCA_012513855.1 Acidimicrobiales bacterium | reverse complement strand
CCTCTACGACCAGACCGCCCGCGCCGCGGCGGGCTACCTGGCCGAGCTCGTCGAGGCCCTGCTGGAGGACGACATGCCCAAGGAGCTGCAACAGCTCGGACGGACCCTGCGGCGCTGGGGTGACCAGTGTTGGCGATCAGCGAAAGTCGCGTGTCGGGATCAACGAAAGTCGCGGTGCCGGGTGGGGTGCTCCTCCGGGTGGTGAGGTTAGCGGCGGCTCCTCTCGGTGGGGTCGGTTGCGGCGGTGGTGAGGGCCTGGTGCTCGCGTAGGCGCCAGGACGGGCCCTTGATGTTGAACACAACGGCGTCGTGCATGAGACGGTCGAGGATCGCTGCCGCGACGACGGTGTCGCCGAAGATCTCGCCCCAGTCGGGCAGCCCGCGGTTGGTGGTGACGATGGTGGAGTGCTGCTTCTCGTAGCGCAGGTTGATCACCTGGTAGAACGCGGACGCGGCGGCGCGGTCCATCGGCAACAGCCCGACGTCGTCGATCACGAGGACCGAGGGTGCGGTGTAGGTCTTGAGCTTCGTCGTGAGGTTCCCCTCCCGGCTCGCTTGGGCGATGTTCGCGACCATCTCCTCGGCGTTGGTGAAGTAGCCCCGGTAGCCGGCCTCGACCGCCAGGGTGGCGAGCGCGACGGCGAGGTGGGTCTTGCCGCAGCCCGGTTGTCCGAGGAACAACACGGGCCGTCCGGTGTCCATGAACCGCAGCGTCGCGAGGTCCTCGATCAGGCGGCGGTCGACGGTGGGTTGGAACTCGAAGTCGAACTCGCCAACCGTCTTGCGGAACGGGAACCGGGCGTAGCGCAGCCGGGCGGCGAGGCGCCGGTTGCGGGTGGCGTCGGCCTGTTCGGCGACGAGTCGGGCGAGGAACTCGACGTGTGACCACTCCTCGGTCCGTGCGTCCTCGGCCAAGGTGGCGAAGCACTCGGCGGCCCGGTCCAACTGGAGGTAGCCGAGGTCGTCCTTGATCTGTTCGTAGACGCTCACGACCGGCCGCCTTCGTAGAGGGTGAGGTCCGGTGCGGCGACGTCGTAGTCGCCGGCGCCGAGCTCGATCCGGCTCGCCGGCGCAGCCGGCGACTCCTCGGCCGCTTCGACGACTCGGAGGTGACGCCGCTGGTTCGATGCCAACGCCGCGGCCTCTGCAGCGAGGCGGTGGGTCGGGTCCCACACGTCCTGGCCCGATGCGGCGAGCCGGTGACGGGCGACCTCCGTGCCGGCCCAGCGGACCGTGAGCTCGCTCGAGTCGACCGGCACCCTCGCTTCGACGAGCTGGCCGAGGCAGTCGGGCGGCACCGAGTAGCGCACACCACCCCAGGTGATGAACGGCAACGCCCGATGCACACGGCGGGTCTCGACGTAGTCGGTGTCGAACCGGCGGACCGGCAACGGCGCCAGGAACTCCCGCTCGGCGGCGAACCGCTCCGCGGGGGCGGCCCCGGTCGCGCGGTGCGGCCGGGCATGCACACGATCTGCGACCCACAGGCCTGCCCGGTGGTTGAGTTCGTCGATCGAGTCCGGCACCCCGGTCACGACGAGCTCTTCGAGGAACGACTCCTTCAGATCCCGGAACGGCCGCTCGACCTTGCCCTTGCGCTTGGCGTCACCGGCCTGGCACGCCACCAGTTCCACGCCGTGGTGACGGGCGAACTCGAGGGCCTCCGGACCGAGCACGAACCGGCGTCCCTGGGACTGCCCGAGTGCACCCATCCGATCGGTGCGGGCGATCTGGGGCACGCCGCCGGCGGCGCCAAAGAACCTAACGATGCCTTCGAAGGTGTGGTGGCGGTCGACCGAAGTGGTGAACCACCACGTCCGCCAGCGGGACCAGCACAGGATCATCCCGAAGCACCACAGCACCGGTGCCAGCCCGACCGACTGGGCCCACGTCGAGCAGTCCGAGAAGTCGAACTGGGCCTCCTCACCCGGCGGCGTCTCGATCGGCACCGACGCCCCGTCCGCACGACGGAACCGCGGGCCGCGCTGCTCGCGCACCCAGCGCACCACGGACGGATACGAGCCCTCGAACCCCTCCGCCGAGATGATCTCGAACAACGACTTGGCCAACAGCTTCGGGTTCCCGACCAACAACGCCGTCAGCCGGTCCGCCCACACCGGGTCCACGACCCGATCTTCCTCAGCGACCTGCCGGGCGGGCGGCGGACCGCCGGCCTTGCACCACTTCGAGATGGTCGCCGGGTGATACCCCAGCTGCTCGCCGATCTCCACATACGACATGCCCTGGCGCTTCATCGCCAACACGTCCATGAACTCCTCCTGCGTCATCATGAGCAGCGGTCCCTCCAGCCCTTCTGTCGATGCTTGGTCGCTCGACAGGCTGGAGGGGCCAACCGCTCACCGGTTGGATCTCAGGAGGAACACACCGCCCCGGACACCGCGACTTTCAGTGATCGCAGACCGCGAAATTCAGTGATCTCGCACACTCAACGCGGGTCGCGTGGGCTTCGACGGGACGCCCACCGAGCTCGTCGCCCGTCACGCAGGTCCCGCCACCAGCACCGAGCGACCCGTCGAATCGGCATTGCGCAGCATCTTCACCGACGAGGCGG
>JAAZBK010000233.1 GCA_012513855.1 Acidimicrobiales bacterium | reverse complement strand
TCTCGGTGGTCGTGTTCGTGTTCCTCGTGATCCTCACCGCTCTGATCGCCGGTTTCGACTACGGCTTCTCGAAGGCCGTGCTCTGGATCGTCGACCAGTGATGCTCACGATCGCCGCGCCCCTCCCAACGACCCCGGTGCCCACTTCATGACCTCCTACGAACCCGCAGACCAACTCGACCCCGCATCCGCCGAGGCCGCCGAGGCTCCTGTGGACGCGCCGCTAGACGAGGCCGCCGAGGCCGGTGCCGATTCGGCTGATTCGGCTGACTCCGTCGATTCGGCTGACTCCGCTGATTCGGCCGACTCCGTCGATTCGGCTGATTCGGTGGACTCTCCTGACGATGCCGAGGACGGCGACGCCGGTGCCACCGACGGTCCCGTGGTCGATCCCGAGACCGGTGAGATCCTCGACCCGGCTCCAGCAGGCGCCGCCGAAGCGCCGGCCGAAGCCGAGCCGGCCGTGGTCGACGCCGAGGACCTGATCGCCGAGGCCGCCCCCGTCGACAGCCCCGCCGACCGTCCGGGCAAGTGGTACGTGGTCCACACCCAGTCGGGCTACGAGAAGAAGGTCAAGCAGAACCTCGAGGCCCGCACCCAGTCGATGAACATGGAGGGCCGCATCCACGAGGTGGTGATCCCCATGGAGGAGGTCATCGAGTTCAAGGGCGGCAAGAAGGTCACGGCCCAGAAGAAGATGTTCCCGGGCTACCTCCTGGTTCGCTGCCACCTCGACGACGACTCCTGGTACGTGATCCGCAACACCCCCGGCGTCACCGGTTTCGTCGGCCAGGGCACCAAGCCCTCGCCGCTGCGTCGCAAGGAGGTCGAGACCTTCCTCTCGGCCAAGCCCGAAGGCGAGGAGCAGGCCGGTGGGCCGGCTCGCAAGGGCCGCCCCCGTCTCGAGTTCGAGATGGGCGAGACCGTCCGGGTCAAGGAAGGTCCCTTCGCCGACTTCAGCGGCGAGATCGTGGAGATCAACGAAGACCAGCTCAAGGTCAAGGTGCTGGTCAACATCTTCGGCCGGGAGACCCCGGTCGAGCTCGAGTTCTCTCAGGTGGCGAAGCTCTAGGTCGCCGACCTAGGCTCGCCCGTCCCCAAGAAACAAGTAGGAGCCAGTAGAACCATGGCCAAGAAAAAGGTCGCGGCCGTCGTCAAGATCCAGATCCCCGCGGGTGGGGCAACCCCCGCGCCGCCCGTCGGCACCGCGCTCGGCCCGCACGGCGTGGCCATCATGGACTTCTGCAAGGCCTACAACGCCCAGACCGAAGCCCAGAAGGGCACGATCATCCCGGTGGAGATCACGATCTTCGAGGATCGGTCCTTCACCTTCATCACCAAGACGCCGCCCACGCCCGTCCTCATCCGCGAGGCCGCCGGCATCGAGAAGGCGTCGCAGAACCCGGGCCGTGAGTCCGGCGGGTCCATCACGGCCGCCCAGGTCGAAGACATCGCCAAGATCAAGATGCCCGACCTGAACGCCAACGACCTCGAGGCCGCCAAGCGCCAGGTCGAGGGCACCGCCCGGTCCATGGGCATCTCGGTCGGCTGAGCCGACCACAAGTTCCAAACCACCAGGTTCGTCCGGGATCACCTCGCCCGACGGCCTCACCAACGAGGGAGCCATCATGGCGAAGGGCAAGAAGTACAGCGACGCCACCAAGCGTTACGACCGAGACCACCAGCACGGCATCACCGAGGCGCTCGACCTCGTCAAGAGCCTGGCTCCGGCCAAGTTCGACGAGACCGTCGAGCTAGTGGTCCGTCTCGGGGTGGATCCCCGCAAGGCCGATCAGATGGTCCGCGGCACCGTGGCCCTGCCGGCTGGTACCGGCAAGGAGGTCCGCATCGCGGTCTTCGCCACCGGTGAAGCGGCTGCTGCCGCCCGTGAGGCCGGCGCCGAGTTCGTCGGTGCCGACGACCTGGCGGCCGAGGTGGAGGGCGGGATGCTCGACTTCGACCTCGCCATCGCCACCCCCGACCAGATGCCGGTCGTCGGTCGCCTCGGCAAGGTGCTCGGGCCCCGTGGCCTGATGCCCAACCCCAAGACCGGCACCGTCACCACCGACGTGGCCAAGGCGGTCGGCGAGTTCAAGGGCGGCAAGGTCGAGTACCGCACCGACCGCTACGGCAACGTCCACGTGCCGCTCGGCAAGGTGAGCTTCGAGCCCCAAGCCCTCGAGGACAACTTCCGCGCCGTGCTCGACGAGCTCCAGCGGGCCAAGCCCGCTTCGGCCAAGGGCCGCTACCTCAAGAAGATCTCGGTGTCGTCCACCATGGGCCCCGGCGTCAAGATCGACGCCGGTCGGCTCCGCCCGGAGGAGCCCACCGCCTGACCGATTGGTCTCCCGGAGAGCGCGCCGGGTAGCGTCGCTCCCCGCACAACTTCATTCCTGCTTCGCCGAAGACCTCTGGTGCGCCACTGGCGCTGAAACGGCCCCCGGGCCGGCCCGATGAGGCGGACTCTGCTCCGACTCAGTGGGTGTTCGCGCGTTGCGGACACCCATTCGTCGTTCCAGGACGAGAAACCCCACACATCAGGAAGGAGGTGCCCATGGAGAACCCGAGGCCTGAAAAGGTCGCCGTGGTCGAGGAGGTCCGAGCCAAGTTCGAGGCCGCCGACGCTGCTGTGCTCACCGAGTACCGGGGGCTCAACGTGTCGGCCACCGCCGAGCTCCGCCGCGCCCTGCGCGACGCGGGTGGCGAGTACAAGATCTACAAGAACACCCTGGTGCGGTTCGCCGCCCGGGACCTGGGCTTGGAGATCGAGGACCTGCTCACCGGACCCACGGCCATAGCGTTCATCGACGGCGACCCGGTCGCCGTGGCCAAGGCGATGAAGGAGTTCGCCAAGACCAACCCCGCGCTGGTCATCAAGGGCGGTCTCCTCGGAGAGAAGACCCTGTCCGAGGCCGACATCAAGGCCCTGGCTGACGTCGAGCCCCGCGAGGTCCTGCTGGCCAAGCTGGCCGGTGCGATGGCTGCTCCGATGCAGCAGTTCGCCGGACTCCTCGAGGCACTGCCCCGCAACCTCGCCTACGGCCTCAAGGCCCTCATCGACCAGGGCGGCGCTCCCGGCGCCCCCGCCGATGTCCCGTCGGCTCCGGCCGACGAACCCTCTCCGGCGGCGGATTCCGCCGACGAGACCCCTGCAGCCGAGGAAACCCCGGCTGACGACAACACCGACACCGAAACCGAAACGGCCGAAGAGTCGGCCACCACTGAAACGGAGAGCTGACCCATGGCTACCAAGGAAGAGATCCTCGACGCGATCGCCGGCATGACCGTGCTCGAGCTGAGCGAGCTGCTCAAGGACTTCGAAGAGAAGTTCGGCGTCACCGCTGCCGCCCCCGTGGCCGTGGCCGCTGCTGGTCCCGCCGCTGGTGGCGGCGACGCCGGTGGCGACGACGAGAAGGACGAGTTCGACGTCATCCTCGTCGAGGCCGGCTCCGCCAAGATCGGCGTCATCAAGGAGGTGCGCGGCCTGACCAACCTCGGTCTGAAGGAGGCCAAGGACCTCGTCGACAACGCCCCCAAGCCGATCCTCGAGAAGGCTTCGAAGGCCGACGCCGAGAAGGCCAAGGAGGCCCTCGAGGCCGCCGGCGCCACCGTCGAGCTCAAGTAGGACCGTCCGGACCTCGCGTCCGGAGATCTGGAGAGGCCGCCGCCCTTCGGGGTGGCGGCCTCTCTCGCGTCCGGCCGGCCCAGGCCCGCGGTCGGCGGCGCGCCGGCGATGCCCTTCGGGCCCGGTGGACCCCGGTGTCACCGCTGTGATGCGCCCGCGAGGTGTCGGGGGCCGTCGCGGGGTGCAGTAGCTTTGGCCGGACCAGTCGGCGGCCGATCGTCGGAACAAAGTGGCACCAACTACAACCAGCTCTGACCCGGGTCTGGATCGGGACGAGTCGGCGGTTCCAGCAGGTCGACGCCAGGTGTCGCGATCGAAGGACCCCCACCGCTGGTGGATCGCCGGCCTGATCGGCGTGGCGTTCGTGGTCTGCGGAACGGGTTGGTACCAGGCGTTGCTGGCGCCGCCCTACAGCTACCCGGACGAGCCTGCCCACACCGGCTACGTCCTGGAGCTCCAGGCCGGGCGCCTTCCGCGCATCGACGGTCCCATCGACGGTGCGGCCGGCGGGCCGGAGTTGCGGGAGCGGCTCGCGCTGAGCCTCCCCCGGAACCGAGACGTCTGGGTGGCCAACAACCCGCCCGGGGGCTACGTGCTCTCGGTGGCGCCAGCTGCGGTCAGTCGTGCGCTGGGCGTTCCCGGTGGTCCGCTCCTCGGGGTCCGCCTCGCTCACACGGCGGCGATGGCAGCGGGCTGCGTCCTCTCCTGCGTCGTGGCCCGGCGGCTGGCAGGTGGTGACGCCCGGGTGGGGCTCGTCGCCGGCTACGTGACGGCGGCGGTACCCCACACCGGCTACCTCGCCGGCCAGGCCATGGTCGACGGCTTCGGGGTGCTGGCCACCTTCGGCACGCTGGAGGCGCTCACCCGACCGGAGGGTCGCGGCTCGCGTCGCTGGTGGGGGAGAGCGCTCACGTGGGCCGCGTTCGGAGCGGCGGTTCGGCCGATGACGGCGTTGACATGCGCGGCCCTCGTGGTCGCGGCGGCCGCTGCTCAGGGGGCGAGGGCGGCGGTGAAGCGGCGCAGGTCCGCTCGGGACGATCGCCCACGATGGACGCCCGGTCCGTTTCGTGGACTGGCGGTCGATCTCGGTCCGGCCCTCGCGGTCGGATCCATCGGGGTGATGTGGTACTCGCTGAACTGGGTCCGCTACGGCGGTCCGACGGCGTCGAGCCACCTGTTCGAGAAGTTCGGTCGAGGCTCAGCACCTCTCGCCGATCTCGACATCTGGCGCTACCTGCACGGCACGAGCAACTGCCTCTTCACCTACTACGAGTGCACGTTCGCGGTCATCCTCTACACCTTCGACATCTTCATGCTCGTACCCCTGGCGATCGCAGCGGTGGTGGCCCTCGGGATCTCGATCTGGGATCGGTTCAAGAGGGGCAGGCCGTCGCTGCCGGTCGGCCGGCCCACGATCGCCTTGGGCATCGTGGGGCTCTTGTGGGTGGTCGTGGCGATGAGCCTGGTGCTCCCCGTGGCGCACTGGACCGGCGGCGGGGTGCCCCACCCCCGGTATGCCCTGGCGATGGTGCCAGCGCTCGCCGCGCTCGGTGCCGCGGTGATCGGCAGGATCGCCGGCAAGGCCGGCCTCCTGCTCCTTTGGGCCGCGCCGACCTGGGTCCTCTGGAGCGAAACGCCACGCTCCACGCCCAGGGTTCCCGGCTTCATCGCCTATCCGCCGGATTCGCCGCTCATCATGAGCACCGGGCCCGTCTGGCTGCGTGGAGGCGGCCTGCTCGTGGCCGCGGTGGGAGCGCTGGTGGTGCTGGCGGCGATCGTGGCCTTGCGCGAGGGCGTTCGGGCCGGCGGCGTCCGGACCCGGCTGGGAGGGTGGACCAGCGTCCGCGCTGGCGAGCCCTGATCAGCGGCGACGCTTCGTGCCCGCCGGAGCCAGCCACACGTCGTAGGACTCGCGGTCGCCGTCGAGGGAGTGGAGCGCGTCGACGTCGGCGGGGGAGGCGCCGAGCGAGACCAGGTCGTCCCGAGCCGCCCTCGTGTCGACCGCCACCAGGGTCGACGCGTCGATCCCGGCATCGGCCCGTATGCGGGCTTCGATGGCGTCGGCCCGACCTCGCTCGCGATCGGTGAGGTGGTCCCACTCGACGATCAGCTCGGCCCCCTCCGGCGGGCTGAACGATTCGGCCGGCGTCTGCCCCACGATCACGATCAGCGGAACGTCGGTTCGGCCCCTGGCCCGGAAGTCGCCGACCCGGTCGGCGTGATCGGTCGGGAAGTCGATGCCGTAGCCCTGACGGGTGAGCTCCACGCCGGTGCCGATGGAGATGGCACTGAAGCTGCGCACGTCGATCCACTCGAGGCCGAAGTCGCCCCGCGGGAGGACCTCGCGGATGGCGCTCGCCAGAGGGCCGACGGACCGGTCGGTCTGCGGGCTGGGCTCGATCGAGGTGTCGAGGCTGCGAACCGTCGCGCTGACGGCGGCGAGGGCGAGGCCGGCGCACAGGACGAGCGCGGTGACCCGGGTGGCCAGGATGCGGCGGTCGGTCGCAAGCGACGCAAGCCATCGCAACGCCGGCATCAGCGCCACGACGGTGGCGAGCATCGCCACCGGCCACGTCCACCTGAGCACGTAGGGGATCAGTCCGCCGGTGGTGCGGGTGACGGCGAAGGCGGCGGCGAAGTAGACGACGAGGGTGTAGCCGACCAGCGCCGCGGCGTGGCCAGACCCGGGTGAGTGATCGTTCCGCGTTGTGAACAGCCCGAGCACCAACGCCAGAGGTAGGACCAGGAGGGTCCAGATGGGAGCGGAGGCCACCGGCCACACGCCTTCGTGCGCGCCCATCCACGCGGGCAGGAACCCGAGCTCACGGGCGGCTGCTCCGAGAGATTCGCGCAACGAAGCCGGAGGCACGCCGTCGCCGAGCGCGAACTCGGCGAGGTGCCAGAGGTTTCCCGGAGCGTTCACGACCAGGTCGACCAGGGGGCCCGCCCACAGGCCCATGGCTAGGAGCGGGATCCACCACGCCGGCCGTGGTCCGGACCGCTCGGTTCTGGCGGTGGGGAACCGCGACCGGTCCCACCACCACCAGGCGGTGGCCACGACGGCCGCGGCCAGGACCACCGGCAGGTTGCCCAGGTGGCTCTGGGCCGCGAACGAACCGGTGACCAGCGCCACGGCTAGCGCCCACCGGCTCCTGTGCACGACCGCTGCCGGTAGGCACAACAGGTAGCAGAGCAGCGGCAGGACGGTGACCCAGGGGTTCCAGGGATCGACCAGCTTCACCGCGCCGTGGGAGTGCACCAGCAGGGCCACCGCAGCGGTCACCGCCAGAGCGAACAGGTCTCCGGCCAACCGTCGGGCCGCTGCCCCCGCGCCGATGGTGGCGGCCACGTTGAGCATGCCGACCAGGACCATCACCCCGACCGGGCCGGCCAGCCGAAGGGCCGGAGCGCCGATCCAGAACAGGAGCGGACCGGGATGGTCCCAGCCGAACCGCGAGTACGGCCCCAACAGCGGGGTGCGGGAGGTGCCCACGTCGTGCATCCGGAGGATCTCCATCGCCTGGTCGCCCGAGGGAGTCCATCCGCTGGTCATGGCTCGGGCGATGGTCACCACGAACGGCACGAGCGCGACCAGGACGGCGCCGACCACGATGAGCGACGTCTCCCGCGACGTCGCCGAGGCCAGCCGCGCTGGACCCAGGCGTGCCGCCCCACCGCCGCCGGTCGGTTGGGTCACGCCCGGGCGATGGTCCAGGAGACGGAGGCTCCGTCGAGCGTGGCTGACGACTCGCCGGGGTCGTCGACGAACTCGACGGTGGTGGCGAGCACGCTCTGAGCGACCTGGTCGCGGTGGGCCTGGATCATCTTCGACTGCTCGTCGGGCAGGTGCAGCCGCAGCGCGATGCGGTCGGTGACGTCGAAGCCGCCGTCGCGGCGGGCCTGCTGGATCAGCCTCACGAGGTCTCGGGCGACCCCTTCGGCGTGGAGCTCCGGGGTGACCGTGGTGTCGAGCGCTGCCACCAGGCCGGTGTCGACGGTGTGGCCCTCCGGGTCGACGTAGCGGACCGCCTCGGCCGCGAGTTGGGCGTGGCCCGGTCCGGCGTCGTCTCCGGTGTCGTCTGTCTGCAGGGCCAGTTCGTACTCGCCTTCGGCCAGGCGGTGGCCGCCCACCACCACGGTGCCGTCGGCGTCGCGGGCCCAGTCGCCCGCTCTGGCAGCCGCCAGGACCGCTTGGACGTCCTTGCCGAGCCGCGGACCGAGCACGCGGGGGTTGGGTCGGACGACCTCGCGCCCGTACGCCGTCCGGTCGGCGGTGAGCTCGACCTTCTTCACGTTCAGCTCGCTGGCGATCAGGTCGGTGAACGGTGCCAGTGCCTCAGCCCGTTCGCCGGCCACGGCCAGCGTCCGGAGCGGGAGCCGGTTGCGCAGCTTGTTGTCCTCCCGGAGGCTCAGAGCGGTGGAGCAGAGCGCGCGGATCTCGTCCATGGCCAGGACCAGCTCCGGTTCGCTGGGCAGGGTCGATGCGTCGGGCCAGTCGGTGAGGTGGACCGACCGTTCCCCGGTGAGCCCGGTGTGGATCTCCTCGGCGAGCATCGGCAGCAGCGGTGCCACCAAGCGGCTGAGGGTGACCAGGACGGTGTAGAGGGTGTCGAAGGCGTCGGCCTTGTCTGCCGCGGTCTCGTCTCCGGATGCGTCGACCGCGCCGGGGGCCCAGAACCGTTCACGGCTGCGACGGATGAACCAGTTGTTGAGGGCGTCGAGGTAGGAGACGACCTGGTTGCACGCGCCGGCGAGGTCGTAGGCGTCGAGCGCCTCGGTGGTGGCCTCGACCAGGGTGCGGGTCTTGCCGAGCAGGTAGCGGTCGAGGTCTCCGGTGGCGTCGGTGCGGAAGCTGGCCTCGTACCCGTCGGCGTTGGCGTAGAGCGTGAAGAAGTGGAAGGCGTTCCAGATCGGGTTGAGGACCAGCCGGACCACGTCGGAGATGCCGGAGCCGTCGGCCGCGATGCGCAGGTCGCCGCCCCTGAGGATCGGTGACGCCATCAGGTACCAGCGCAGGGCGTCGGACCCGATGGTCTCCATGACCTCTTCGGGATCGGGGTAGTTGCGCAGCTTCTTGGAGAGCTTGCGACCGTCGGCGTCCAGTACGACGCCATGGCAGATCACGTTCTGGAACGCGGGCTGGTCGAAGAGCGCCACCGCCAGAACGTGCTGGGTGTAGAACCACCCGCGGGTCTGGGCGATGTACTCGACGATGAAGTCGGCCGGGGGCACGTCGTCGACCAGGTGGCGGTTCTCGAACGGATAGTGGTGCTGGGCGAACGGCATCGACCCCGACTCGAACCAGCAGTCGAGCACCTCGGGCACGCGGCGCATGGTGCTCTTGCCGGTGGGGTCGTCGGGGTTGGGGCGGGTGAGGTCGTCGACCATCGGCCGGTGCAGGTCGGTGGGCCGCACCCCGAAGTCGCGCTCGATCTCGTCGAGGCTGCCGTACACATCGGTGCGAGGGTGGTCGGGATCGTCGCTCTCCCACACCGGGATCGGGGCGCCCCAGAAGCGGTTCCGGCTGATCGACCAGTCGCGAGCGCCGGCGAGCCACTTGCCGAAGGCGCCGTCGCGCACGTGGGAGGGGATCCAGTTGATCTCCTGGTTGACCTCGACGAGGCGGTCGGTGAGGTCGGTGACGCGGACGTACCACGACTGCATCGCCCGGTAGATGATCGGCGTGTCGGTGCGCCAGCAGTGGGGGTAGTTGTGGTCGTAGGTCTCGTGTCGCAGGACCCGACCCTCGGCCTTGAGGTGGCGGATGATGTCGGGGTTGGCCTCGAACACGTTCACGCCCTGCCACGGCGGGACGTCGGCCGTGAACCGGCCCTTCTCGTCGACGGGGACCACCAGAGCGATGCCGTTGGCCTCGCTGACCCGCTGGTCGTCTTCGCCGAACCCGGGGGCCATGTGGACCACCCCGGTGCCCTCGGCGGTGTCGATGAAGTCGCCGGGGAGGATGCGGAAGCTGTTCGGGTTGGCGGAGAAGAAGTCGAACAGCGGTACGTAGCTGCGCTCGACCAGGTCGGATCCGCGCATGGTGGCCACCGTGGTGGCCTCGCCGAGTTCGGCGGCGTAGGAGCCGAGCGCCTCGGTGCCGATCACGTAGTGGACGCCGTCGTTCTCCACCACCGAGTACTCGAGGTCGGGTCCGACCGCCAGCGCCAGGTTCGAGGGCAGCGTCCAGGGGGTGGTGGTCCAGGCCAGGATCTTGAGCGGAGCGGGATCGCCGGGGCGGGGCTCCAGGTCGAAGGCCACGGTGATGGCGGGGTCCTGGCGCGGTCGGGTGGCGTCGTCGAGTCGGATCTCGAAGTTGGAGAGCGGCGTCTCGGCACCCCACGAGTACGGCATGACCCGGTAGGCCTGGTAGATCAGCCCCTTGTCCCACAGCTGCTTGAAGGCCCACATGACGCTCTCCATGTAGGGGAGGTCCATGGTCTTGTAGTCGTTCACGAAGTCGACCCAGCGGGCCTGGCGGTGGACGTAGCGCTCCCACTCCGAGGTGTAGCGGAGCACCG
>JAAZBK010000029.1 GCA_012513855.1 Acidimicrobiales bacterium | reverse complement strand
TCTGGTCGACAGCGATCTGGTCGACAGCTCGAAGTTCTGGCGCGCGCTCAGCGCGAATCAGGAGCGCGCGGGGCGAGAGGTCCGGAACCATGGGCCAGATCATCGCCAAAATTGAGGTCGACGTCAATATTGGAAAATGTCGTAGGATTCGCAGATGGCCGGATCCAGCTACACCCCTCCCCCTCCCACCGATCCCGACGTTCGCGCCGAGATCATCGACACCGTTCGGCGCTTCGTCGCCAAAGAGGTGATCCCGGTGGCCTCCGACCTGGAACACGCCGACGAGTTCCCGACCGACCTCGTCGCCCAGATGCGTGATCTCGGCCTGTTCGGCGTGACCATCCCCGAGACCTACGGCGGCCTCGGGCTCGACCTCCTCACCTACGTCGGCGTGATCGAGGAACTCGCCTACGGGTGGATGAGCCTCACCGGCATCATCAACACCCACACCATGTGCGCCACCCTGATCATGGCCCACGGCTCCGAGGAGCAGAAGCAGCGCTGGCTGCCCACCATGGCCTCCGGAGAGGTGCGTGGCGCGCTCTCGCTGTCGGAGCCCGATGCCGGCAGCGACACCCGCAACATCTCCTGCAAGGCCACCCCCGACGGCGACACCTACGTGCTCAGCGGCACCAAGGCGTGGGTCACCAACGGCGAACGCGCCGGCATCGTGGCCCTGGCTGCCCGTGCGCCCGAGGGCATCTCGGCCTTCATCGTCGAGAAGCAGCCGGGACCGGTGTTCGAGGGGATCGCCACCAGCAAGGACGTCGGCAAGCTCGGTTACCGCGGCGTGGAGACCGTGGAGATGACCTACACAGACCACCGCATCCCCGCCGCCAACCTGGTGGGAGAGGTCGGCCGCGGGCTGCCCCAGATCCTCGGCGTGTTGGAGGTCGGGCGCATCAACATCGCCTCGCGTGCGGTGGGCGTGGCCCGGGCCGCTTTCGACGCGGCCCTCACGTACTCCCAGGAGCGCTCGACCATGGGCAAGCCCATCGCCGAGCACCAGGCCATCCAGCTCAAGCTGGCCGACATGGCCACCCGCCTGGAGGCCGCCCGCCTGCTCACCCGAAACGCCGCCGAGCGGAAGTCGGCCGGCGAGCGCTGCGACGTCGAGGCCGGCATGGCCAAGCTCTACGCCAGCGAGACCGCCCTGGAGCTGAGCATGGAGGCCATGCGCATACACGGCGGCATGGGCTACACCACCGACCTCCCGGTCGAGCGCTACTACCGCGACGCACCGCTCATGGTCATCGGCGAGGGCACCAACGAGATCCAGCGCCTGGTCATCGCCCGTGGCCTCCTGGCCCGAGCCGCCCAGGGCGAGCGGTGAGATGACGGCCGAGGCCGAGGCGCCGCTCCTGGTCGAGGACGACGGGCACCTGCGGATCCTGCGCCTCAACCGACCCGAGGCCAAGAACGCGCTGAACGGCGCCCTCATCACCGGGATCAGCCGGGAGCTGCGCGCCGCGGCCGAGGACGACTCGGTCCGCGCTGTGGTCATCACCGGCAACGGCACCGCCTTCTGCGCCGGACTCGACCTGGCCGCAGCGGCCGACGTGTCGACGGCTCCGGCATCGGAGGGCACCGGCAGGAGCGAGGGATCCGGCTACGCGGCAGCCGACAACATGGCCATGCTGGCCCGCGTCACCTGCACCAAGCCGATCATCGCCGCGGTCAACGGCGCGGCAGTGGGCATCGGGGTATCGCTGGCCACCGCCGCCGACATCCGGATCGCGTCGCCCGCTGCCCGGTTCCACCCGGGCTACGCGCGGGTCGGCACCTCTCCCGACGGCGGCGGCACGTGGACGGTCACCCAGGCGGTCGGCTACGAGCGGGCCTTGCGGTTCTTCCTCGAGTCGCGGATGGTGAACGCCGGCGAGGCGCTGGCCATCGGGCTGGTGAGCGAGGTGGTCGACTCCCCCGAGGAGTTGATGGACCGGGCGGTGGCCTACGGCCAGCGCCTCTGCTCGCTCCCACCCATCGCGGTGCGCCAGACCAAGCAGCTGGTGGGCCGCAGCGTCGCGGTCGCCGACCTGGCCCAGCACCTCGACGACGAGGTCCACGCCGCCCTGGCCGCCCTCTCCAGCGCAGACGGCCGGCGAGCCATCGAGGCCTACCTCACCGGCCAGCCCGCCACCTACACCGGGACCTGAGCCCTCGACGATCGACCGTCGACAGCACATCGGACCCCCGGTAGCATCACCACCTACGCCTTCCCCCGCTGAACTCGGCTCTACGGAGCCCGGCCATCCGACCAAGAGATCAGAGGCGTGCATACGTGGCACTCACCGCCAGCCAGCGAAACACCATCTACCAGAGGTTCGTCCCCCTGCTCGGGGAGGAGGTAGCTGAAGCGTTGATCTCCCAGTTCCCTGCCAACGACCTGGAGACCCCGGCAACCAAGGACTTCGTCCGTGCCGAGTGCATCGCCCTCAAGAGCGACGTCATGTTCGAGATCGAGCGCGTGCGCACCGAGCTCAGGACAGACATCGATGCCCTCGGCACCGAACTCCGCTCAGAGATGACAGAACTCCGCACCGAACTCCGCGGAGAGATGGCAGAACTCCGCACCGAACTCCGCTCAGAGATGGCAGAGCTCCGCACCGAACTCCGCGGAGAGATGTCAGAACTGCGTGACGACGTGCAGTCGTTCAAGACCGAGATCCGCTCCGACATGAAGTCGTTCGAGACCGAGATGAAGGCGGAGATGCACAGCTTCCGCGCTGAGATGCAGCGGGAGTTCCGCCTGCAGCTGATCGCCAACCTCACCCTGGTCGGTGGGCTACTGACCGCGTTTCGGCTCTTCTGAACTGCTCTAGCCGGCGCGGCTGCGGAGGTCGTCCTTGACCACCTTGCCGGTGGCGTTGCGGGGCAGCGACTCCACCACCTCCACCCGGCGGGGCGCCTTGTAGTTGGCCATGTTGTCGCGTGCCCAGGCCACCACCTCGTTGTCATCGACGTGGGCACCCTGGCGGGGCACCACGAAGGCCATCCCCACCTCTCCCAACCGCTCGTCGGGGATGCCGATCACGGCCGCTTCGGCGATGTCGGGGTGGCCGAGGAGGAGGTTCTCGATCTCGGCCGGATAGGCGTTGAAGCCGCCCACGATGAACATGTCCTTGGACCGACCGACGATGCGCAGGTTGCCGGCGTCGTCGACCACGCCGAGGTCGCCGGTGCGCAACCAGCCGTCGGCGTCGAGCGCCTCGGCGGTGGCCTCGGGATCGTCGAGGTAGTGCGACATCACGCTCCCGCCCCGCAGCCACACCTCACCGGCCTCGCCGGCGGTGAGGTCGTTGCCGTCGCCGTCGACGATGCGCAGCTCGAATCCGGGCCGGGGCCGACCGACGGTGGTGGCGATGGTCTCGGGATCGTCGCCCAACCGGGTGCCAGCCGCGGTGCCTCCCTCGGTGAGTCCGTAGCCGGTGACCACCAGCTCGAAGGGCAGCTCGGCGAAGATCCGCTCGATGAGCGACACCGGGATGTCGGCCGCTCCGGTGACGGCGATCCGCAGGCTCGACAGGTCGTACGAGTCACGCTCGGGGTGGTCGAGGATCGACTGGTAGATGGTGGGCGCACCGGGAAGCACGGTGATCTGCTCCTCGGCCACGGTGCGCAGCACGCGGTCGACGTCGAACACCGGCTCGGGGTACATGGTGGCCCCGGCCAGCACCGAGGCGAGGATGCCGGCCTTGAGGCCGAACATGTGGAAGTAGGGGTTGACCATGAGGTAGCGGTCGCCGGCCGCCAGACCGGTCATGACCGTCCAGTCCGATGCCACCAGCAGCGTGCGGGCCTGGGTCTGGACCACGCCCTTGGGCTTCCCGGTGGTGCCAGAGGTGAAGAGGATGTCGGACGGGTCGTCTCCCGTGAGCGCTGCCACCCGCCGCCCGACCTCAGACCGATCGTCGGTGGAACCGGCGGCAAGCACGGCGTCGTACGCCAGCGCTCCCTCAGGCACCGGCCCGGCCAGCACGATGGTGGTGGCGAGGTCGGGCAGGTCGGCACCGGCCAGGAGATCGAGCGGGTTGGCGTCGAGGAAGTCGGTGACGGTCACCAGCGCACGGGCGTGGCTCCGCCCGAGGATGTCGGCGGCCTCGGCTCCCTTGAACCGGGTGTTGACCGGCACCAGGACGGCCCCGGCCCGGAACAGGCCGAGCACCGAAACGACCCACTCCGCGCTGTTAGGCGCCCAGATGGCCACGCGGTCTCCCACGCCGATCCCGGCCGCCACCAGACCGGCCGCGAAGCGGTGGGCCCGCTCCCCCAGCTCTGCGTAGGTGATCCGTTCGCCCCCGGAGACCACGGCGACACGGTCGCCGTGGTCGGAGATGGTCTGCTCGACCCGGACAGCGATGCTCTGAGAGCCGCTCGAGGGATCGCTCACCGCAGCACCCGGTCCTCGACGCCCATGAGGCGGGCCAGGTTGCCGCCCATGATCTTGCGGACGGTCTCGTCGGACAGGCCCTCAAGCTCCTCCACGTAGCTGACCGGATCGGCCAGGCCCTCGGGGTGGGGGT
>JAAZBK010000232.1 GCA_012513855.1 Acidimicrobiales bacterium | reverse complement strand
CGTGGCTGACGGTGGTGGGATCGTCGGCGGTGGGATCGATGGCGTCGGTGGCTCCGAGAGCCAGGGCCTTGTCGCGTCGCTCCGCAACCGGGTCGCTCGCGATGATGCGGCTCGCTCCGGCCAGGCGGGCGCCCTGCACGACCGACAGCCCCACACCGCCGAGTCCCATCACCAGGACGGTGTCGCCCTCGCGGACCTGAGCGGTGTTGAGCACGGCGCCGACTCCGGTCTGCACCGCGCAGCCGATGACGCAGGCCACGTCGAGGGGTACGTCGTCGGGGATCTTCACCGCGCCGGTGGCCTGGATGATCACGGTCTCGGCGAAGGCGGCCACGGCCAGCCCGCGGTTGACCACCTCGCCAGCACGGGAGAGCCGGGTGCCGCCGTCGGGGTGGGCGTTGGTCATCAGGGCGTCGCCGTTGGTGCAGAGGCTCCACTCGCCGCGGATGCACCAGGGGCAGGTGCCGCAGGGAGGAGCAGGGGTTAGCACCACGTGGTCGCCGACGGTGAGGTCCTTCACGCCGGGGCCCACGGCCTCGACCACGCCGGCGGCCTCGTGTCCGAGGATCACCGGAAGGACGCCGGGGAAGGTGCCGTCGACCACGCTCAGATCGCTGTGGCACACGCCGCAGTGGCTGACCCTCACCGCCACCTCGCCGAGCCTGGGGTCCTCGACCTCGATGTCGGAGCGGATCACCAGCGGTGACCCGACCTGCTCCAGGACAGCAGCGCGCATCTTCTTCCCCTCGGTGGGCGTCGGCCGGCCGGGCGCCGGCCGCCCGACATTGTGGACCCTGGGAGACCGTCGTCGTGGCGACGCTGCGGAAGGCGGGGGCTACGGTTGCCATCTGATACCCCTGGGGGGTATTGTGGATGCCGTCAAGCGACCACGAGGAGATCACCATGAGCGTCAGCGCCACCTACAACGTGTCGGGGATGTCGTGCCAGCACTGCGTCGATGCCGTGAGCGGCGAGCTCTCCAAGCTCGAGCCGGTCCAGACGGTGGCGGTCGATCTCTCGGCGGGGGCGGTCACCGTCACCAGCGACGCTCCGCTCGACGTGGAAGTGGTCCGCGCGGCAGTCGACGAGGCGGGATACGACCTCGTCGACCGAGCCAGCTGAGGTCGTCGTGAACACGCCGGCTCGACTCGCCGCCTTCGCGGTCGCCCTGATCGTCGCGTTCGGTGCCGCCTTCGGGCTGGGTCGGGCCGTCGGGACCACCGACACCGCCGAGCAACCCGTCCACCACGAGGTCCCGGCGTCGGAGCACCAGCCCGACTCCAGCAGCGTCACCACCGCCCCGGCCCAGAGCACAGACCACCAGAGCACCGACCACCCAGCGCCAGAGGGAGGACACCCATGAGCTCGGAGACCCCCACGTTGGACAGCATCCCCGAGCCGGGGTCGACCGCTGGCGGACTCGACCTCACCGGGTCTCCAGACCTGGTCACGCTCGACCTCCAGATCGGCGGCATGACCTGCGCTTCGTGCGCGGCCCGGATCGAGCGCAAGCTGAACAAGCTCCCGGGGGTCGAGGCCTCGGTCAACTACGCCACCGAGGCGGCCCGGGTCCGCGTCCCCGCCGAGGTCACCGAAGACGACGTCACCGCCCAGGTCGAAGGCCTGGGCTACTCGGTGGTGCAGCCGGCACCTGCGCCCGTTGCAACGGAGGTCGGGGGTGGCAGCGTGGGCTCATCCGCGGTCGACCCCCAGGTGGCAGCGCGGGCCGCCATGGACGACCTCCACGACCGGGAGGAGCGGGACCTCCGCCAGCGGGTGATCATCTCGGGCGCGCTGGCTCTGCCGGTGATGCTGCTCTCGATGGTTCCGCCGCTCCAGTTCGACCACTGGCAGTGGATCTCCTTGGTCCTCACGGCCCCGGTGGTGGTCTGGGGTGGGTGGCCGTTCCACCGTGCCGCGCTCATGAACCTGCGCCACGGCGCCGCCACCATGGACACGCTGATATCGGTGGGCACCATCGCCGCGCTCGGCTGGTCGGTCTACGCGCTCCTCTTCACCCCAGCGGGCGACGACGGCATGCGCATGGGCTTCACGTTCCTCACCGAGCGCGGAGCCGGACAGCACGAGATCTACCTGGAGACGGCAGCCATCGTCATCGCCCTCATCCTGAGCGGCCGTTGGTTCGAGGCGCGGGCGAAGCGCCGGTCGGGAGCGGCCCTCCGGGCCCTCCTGGAGGTCGGCGCCCAGGACGTCGTGCTCCTGCACGCCGACGGCACCGAGGAGAGGGTGCCGGTCGAGCGCCTTCAGGTGGGCGACCGCTTCGTGGTCCGGCCCGGTGAGAAGGTCGCCACCGACGGCACCGTGATCGAGGGCCACTCGTCCATCGACGCGTCGCTGGTGACCGGGGAACCGGTGCCGGTGGAGGTCGACGTCGGCGATCACGTCGTCGGATCCACGGTGAACGCCAGCGGCCGCCTGGTGGTGGAGGCCACCCGCGTCGGAGCCGACACCGCTCTGGCCCGAATCGCCCGCATGGTCACCGATGCGCAGACCGGCAAGGCCCAGGTTCAACGCCTGGCCGACCGGGTCTCCGCGGTGTTCGTGCCGGTGGTGATCGTGCTGGCGGTGGCCACCCTCGGCTTCTGGCTCGGAAGAGCCGCCCCGCCGGCGG
>JAAZBK010000231.1 GCA_012513855.1 Acidimicrobiales bacterium | reverse complement strand
TCCTCGGCCGAGACCGCCTTGGAGAAGAGCCAGCCCTGACCGTACGGACAACCCAGGTCCTTCAGCACCGCCAGCTGGTCCTCGGACTCGATGCCCTCGGCGGTGACGGTCAGCCCCAACGTCGACGCCAACGAGATCACGGCCTCCACGATGGCGACGTCGTCAAGGCTGCGGTCGAGGCCGTCGATGAAGGACCGGTCGACCTTGAGGACGTGCATCGGAAGGCGCTTGAGGTAGCTGAGCGACGAGTAACCGGTGCCGAAGTCGTCGATAGCGAGCTGAACCCCCAGCGCGGCGATCTTGCCGAGCACCTCCAGCGAGAGGTCTGCGTCGGCCATCACCGCCGTCTCGGTGAGCTCGAGGCACAGCGACTCGGGGTCGGCTCCGGTCTGGTCGAGGATCGTGACCAGCGATCCGAACAGGTCGGGGTGGTTCACCTGCTTGGCGGAGATGTTCACCCGCATCACCAGGTCGAAGCCGACCTCGCTCCAAGCGGCCGACTGCTCGCAAGCCTGGCGCAGCACCCACTCGCCCAACTCGACGATCAGCCCGGTCTCTTCGGCGATGTCGATGAAGTCACCTGCCACCACCAGGCCCTCGGTGGGGTGGTTCCAGCGCACGAGGGCCTCCACGCCGTGGAGGCGCCCGGACGGGAGGTGGAGCTCAGGCTGGTAGTGGAGCGTCAGCTCTCCGGTCCGGACCGCTCGGCGGACCTCGTTCTCGCGTCGGAGGCGCTCGCTCAGCTGGCGACGCAGCTCGCCGTCGAAGGTCACCAGCCGGCTGCGGCCCAGGTCCTTCGCCCGGAACATCGCCGAATCGGCCTGGCTCAGGATCTCCTCGGGTGTGCTGGTCGGGGTGGCGAGGGCCAGCCCGGCACTGGCCGAGATCTGGAACTCGTGCCCATCCACCTCGAAGGGCTCTCCGAACGTGTCGAGCAGTTCCAGCGATCGCGCCCGGGGAAGTTCGACGTCGTCACGATCCTCCAGCAGCACCACCATCTCGTCGCCGCCGAGCCGTCCGAGGCGCTCCGTGGGGCCCGCGGCGTCCTTCAGGCGCTTCGCCACGGCCGCCAGGACCTGGTCTCCGGCCAGGTGACCGAGGGAGTCGTTCACCACCTTGAACCGGTCGAGGTCGATCAGCAGGACCCCCACACCAGCCGATTCACCCCCCTTGAACCGATCGAGCGACCGCTCGACCTCGTCCAGGAACGTCCACCGGTTGTCGAGGCCGGTCAGCAGGTCGACGCGGGCCCGCTCGGCCAGCTTCACCTCGGCGTCGTGGCGCGCGAACGCCTCGTTCAGCAGCCCGGCTGCGGACCGCAGCAACGAGAGGCATCCGCTGTCCCGGAGGGGGCCGACCTCGGCGCTGCCGAAGGTGAGCACCCCGGCCAGCTCGCCGTCCTGGATCAGGGGGACGCCCACCGTCGACCGGATGCCGTAGTCGGCCATCTCGTGCAACCCGGCCGCCCCCGCCGTCGGCGTCGCCGGTAGGGGCGGGACGACCTCGGGGAGGTCGAAGTACATCTCGCTGCGGTGGTCGGCACCGAACACGCCCTGGAACCACCGGGCCGGGATCCGATCCCGGTCCGAGGGCTTCACGCGGGGGCCGCACCACTGGTGGGTGAGCACGAACTCGTCGCCCTGCCGTCGGAGGACGGTGCACCGGTCGACGCCCGGGACAGCACCGATCTGGGCGAGGGTCGCACGGACCCCATCGTCGAAGTGGTCCACGTCGAGTCCCACGAACGTGGACGCCAGGCGCACGAGGCGATCTTCGCGAGCCAACCGGTCGCGCAGTTCGACCTCTGCCGTCGAGATCCCCGACAACGGGCGGATGGTGGCCACCAGCGCCCCCAGGTCGCCGATGTCGTCGCCCCCGTAGAGGTCGAGGGTCATCTCGACCCAGGTTCCCTCGGAGTTGCGGACGCGGATCGTGGGTTGGGTCGACGGGCGCTGGTGGTCGGTGGCGAACTCCCAGTGCTCGTGGAAGATGTGCTCCTCGTCGGGGTGCATGAACTCGATCACCGGTCGCCCGACGATCAGGTTCGGTTCGTAGCCCAGCGTGAGCCGGACCGACGGGCTGACGAAGGTGATGGTCCCGCTCAGGTCGATGGCGAGGACCACGGCGTCGATGTGCGCGAGGAACGCGCCGAGTTGCCTGCCGGTGATGGTCGTTGGACCGGGCAATCCCGTCGAGCGCCCGCTCGCTTGCGTCATCGTGTTCCTCGATCAGCGCGTTGGGTTCGGGCACCGAACGGCACGCGCCCACCCCTAGCAAGCGGAGGGAGGGCTCGGAACATGAGGGTTCGGCCCGAAAATGGGCCGAACGGCTCACCAACCGGGTGGCAGGTCGGTGAAGTCGGGGTCGCGCCCCTCGGCGAAGGCTGCGAGCGCCTCCTGGTTGGCCGGTCCGCCCATGAGGTCGATGAAGCACTGGTTCTCCCGCTCCCGTGCCGCTGCTATGGCCTCGCGGATCGGTTCGACGATGACCCGCTTGCAGGCCACGAGGCTGGAGATCGGCTTGGCTGCCAGGACCTCGGCGTGGCGTCGGGCCTCTGGGAGCAGGTCGTCGGGTTCGGTCACCCGCCAGACGAGTCCCATCTGGAGGGCCTCCTCGGCGCTGATCCACTCGCTGCTGAGCAGGGCCCACGTGGCGTTCTGGCGGCCGATGAGCTGGGGGAACAGGAAGCTCGATGCGGCTTCGGGCGCGACCGCCAACTGGGTGAACGGGCACTTCAGCCTGGCGCTGGTGCTCATGAACGCCAGGTCGGCGAAGCCGAGGATGGTGGCCCCGACCCCCAACCCGAGGCCGTTCACCGCGATCACCAGCGGCTTCGGGAAGGCCACCAGGGCGTCGATCAGCCCCAGGAAGCCGTGCTCGCCCTCGACGAAGTCGTCGGGAGCCATCACCCGCGCTCCCATCTCCACGAGGTCGGTGCCGGCGCAGAACGCCCGGCCGTTGCCGGTGAGCATCACCACGGCCACGCCCGGGTCGTCGGCGGCTTCGAGCAAGCCCACCGTGAGCGCGTCGTACAGCGCCTCGTTGCAGGCGTTGAGGGCGTCGGGCCGGTTGAGGGTGAGGGTGCGGACGCGAGCCTCGTCGGAGACCAGGAGGATCGGTTCGGTGGCGGTGGCGGAGGTGGCTGTGGTGGTCATCGAGGCGTCCTAGGCGTCGGGGTGCTCGCTGATGTGGCGAAGCACGTCGTCGGTGATGTTGCGCCACTTGGAGTGGGGCAGGTCGTGGCCCATTCCGGCGTAGCCGACGAACTTCGAGTCGGGGATGGCCTTGGCGATCGCCATGCCGCCGCTCGGCGTGACGAGCGGGTCGTTGAGCCCGTGGATGACGAGCGTGGGCATCCGCAGGGTGCGGAGGGCGGCGGTGCGGTCGGGTTGGGCCAGGATCGCGGCGAGCTGTCGCATGCGACCCTCGGGGTTGTACGACCGGTCGTAGGCGCGGCCTGCGAGGTCGCGGATCATGTCGGCGTCGAGGTGGTCGGGTGAGCCGATAACCCGGTACGTCTCCACCGTGGCCTCGATGGCGGCCTCGCGGGTCTGAGCCGGCTCCTGGACGGCCAGGCGCCTCATCACCGAGGGGGTGGGCCGGCCGACCCGTCGAGAACCGGTGGAGGTCATGATCAGCGTGAGCGTGCGTACTCGCTCGGGCTGGGCCAGGGCGATGGTCTGGCTGATGAACCCTCCCATCGAGGCTCCGAGGAGGTGGAAGCGGTCGATCCCGAGCGCGTCGACCAGCCCGAAGGCGTCGTCGGCCATGTCGGAGATGCTGTAGGGCGTGCCGCGCTTGAGGACCATGTCGCGAAGGTTCGGCACGGGGTGGTCGAGGTGGGTCGACAGGCCGACGTCGCGGTTGTCGTAGCGGATCACGTGGTGGCCGGCGTCGGCGAAGGCCGAGCACATCTCGTCGGACCACGCCAGCATCTGGGTCCCGAGGCCCATCACGAGCAGGAGGGCAGGGTCGGCCGGATCGCCGAAGGTCTCGTAGGCGATCTCCACGTCTCCTACGAGGATCCGTCGGACGTCGCTGGCTTGGGATGTCACTGGACTCGCTCCTGGCTGTGGGCGGGAGCCAGAACGTAGGACGTCCGAGCGGCTCGTGGCCACAAGCCCCGGACGGGGGCGCTATCTTGACCGATCAGTCAAGTTCCACCTGAAGAAGGCCGACAGCACATGCAGAGCGATCAGGTAGACCCACTCGTCGAGGCCGAGAAGCACCCGGGCTCCTGGTTCATCAGCCCCAAGCGCTGGGCCGACATGGAGCGTTGGCACCAGGCGGTGGCCGAGATCCGCCGCGACACGCCGGTGATGGAGATCGACGCGCCCGGGTTCCAGAAGATGCACGTGCTGACCCGCCACGAAGACGTGTTCGCGGTGTCCCGCGACAACGCGCGGTGGCACAACACCCCCATGTCGGTCCTGGGCCCCGACGTCCAGTACGAGCAGATGCTGGAGCAGGGCCTGCCCATGCCCAAGTCGCTGGTGCACCTCGACGGGGCCGACCACCGCGACCACCGGGCGGTCACCAACGACTGGTTCAAGCCGGCAGCGGTCGGTCGCCGGCAGCCCCGCATCGACGAGATCGCCGAAGAGTACGTGGAGAAGATGCGATCGCTCGGTGGGCGGTGCGACTTCGCGGCCGACATCGCCCAGCCGTTCACCCTGCGGGTGATCATGGACATCTACGGCGTGCCCGAGTCCGACGAGGCGATGATGCTCGAGCTGACCCAGGGCATCTTCGGTGCGGCCGACCCGGAGTACCTGGGGGACGCCTCCGACCCGTTCACCAAGGTCATGGAGTCGGTGATGCGGTTCATCGTCTACTTCAACGAGATCACCGAGGACCGCCGTGCCTGTCCCGCCGACGACATCGCCACGGTCATCGTCAACGGCATGCCGGGTGGGTGCCCGATCGACGACGAACACCGCCTCTGGTACTTCATCATCATCGCCACGGCCGGCCACGACACCACGTCGTTCGCCCTGTCGGGTGGCCTGGAAGCGCTGGTGCGCAACCCGGACCAGATGCGCGCCCTCGGCGAGAACCCCGATCTCCTCCAGGGTGCCACCGACGAGGTGATCCGGTGGACGTCACCGGTGCGGCACTTCATGCGCTACGCGCAGGACGACGTCGAGATCCGCGGCACGAAGATCCCCGCCGGCGGGCGCGTGCTCCTCTCGTACCCGTCGGCCAACCGTGACGACGCCGTGTTCGTGGAGCCGAACACGTTCGACATCACCCGACCCGATTCGGACCGCCTGCTCTCCTTCGGCGTGGGTGCCCACTTCTGCCTCGGATCGCAGTTCGCCCGGCGCGAGGTCCGGACCCTGCTCGGTCGACTGAGCCGTGAGCTGGAGCACATCGAGCTCGACGGTGAGCCCGAGAACGCCCAATCGCACTTCGTGTCGGGCGTGAAGCACCTGCCCATCCGCTACTCGTTCCGCTGAGCAGCGTGGCCCGGGTGAGGCTCACTCCCGGTCGAAGCCGTAGCGCTCGAGCAATTCGGTGGCCTCGTCGCTGAGCGCGAACTCCACGAAGGCGCGGGCGGCCAGTCCGTCGACCGCGGCTACGAGGGTGGCGATGGTGTAGTGACCCGTGATCTCCACCTCACGGCGCAGGTCGACCACCTCGACGGCGTCGCCCGCGGCGCGAGCGTCGGCCGCGAACACCACCGCGGCTTCGACATCGCCCGCGACGACGGACTCGATGGCGTCTCGGCCTGACGCGACCCGGGTGGTGCCGTCGAGCGACACGGCAGCGGCATCGAGCGCGGCGTCGGTGAGCACACCGCACGGTGTCCCGTCGCTGCACAAGGCCGCCGATCCCGCGCCGGCCAGGTCGGCCAGCGTGACGATGTCGGAGGGGTTCCCGGGAGCGGTCACGATCACCAGTCGAGCGAGGGCCAGCACCCTGGGAGTGCCGTCGGTGGCGCCCTCGGCCACCACTGCAGCCATGTTGGCCTGATCGGCGGCGATGAAGACGTCGGCCGATGCGCCGTCGAGCAGTTCCATGGTGAGCACCGGGGTGGAGTCGAAGCGCATGGTGACGTCGATGGCCGGGTTCTCGGCCCTGAACCGCTCCACCAGCAGCGGCATCACCTCGGCGAGCGGCTCGGCGGCCAGCACCGACACCGTTCCCTCGAGCGTGGGCTGACGCACCGTGGGGCCGGCGGTGTCGGGCCGGTCGGTGGAGGGCGGCGGGGCGGACGAGTCGTCGTCGGAAGCGCACGCCGCCCCGGCCAGGAGCAGCGCCGACGTCAGCGCAACGGCCGCGATCCGCGACGCCAGGGATTGGTTGACCATGCGTGCAGGGGCTCCCGTGATCGCGGTGGCGGGTGGTGATGGTGCGACGATGCTACGTAGCCCGGGCGGATGGAACGGGCCATCCCCCGTCATCGAGAGAACCTGGAGTCGCCGTGTCGTTCTATCGCAGCAAGGTCGCAGTGATCACCGGAGCAGGCTCGGGGATCGGCCGGGGCCTGGCTGTCGACCTTTCGCGCCGGGGAGCGCACCTCGCCATCTCCGACGTAGACGCCGCCGGCCTCGCCGAGACCGCCGAGATGTGTGCGCCGGCGCGGGTCGAGACCTACCGGCTCGACGTCGCCGACCGGGCCGCCGTGGTCGACCACGCAGAGCGGGTGGCCGCCGACTTCGGGCGCGTGAACATGATCGTGAACAACGCCGGGGTGGCCGTGGCGGGGCCGGTCGAGGAGATGAGCTTCGAGGACCTCGACTGGCTGCTCGGCATCAACCTGATGGGGGTCCTCAACGGCACCATGGCGTTCCTCCCGCACCTGATCGAGTCCGGTGCCGGTCACGTGGTGAACGTGTCGAGCGTGTTCGGATTCATCGCTCCGCCCACCCAGTCGGCCTACTGCACGGCCAAGTTCGGCGTGCGTGGCTTCACCGAGTCGCTCCGCCAGGAGATGCTGATCGGGCGTCGCCCGGTCACCGTGCACACCGTGCACCCAGGTGGGATCCAGACCAACATCGCTCGCAACGCCCGGATGACCAGCACCGAGCGGCAGTCGGTCGACGAGATGGCCACCGAGTTCGACAAGGTGCTCCGGACCACGCCCGCGCGGGCTGCCCAGATCATCCTGCGGGGCGTCGAGAAGGACAAGGCTCGAATCCTGGTGGGGCCCGACGCCTACCTCTTCGCCGGGGTGCCCCGGATCATCGGAGCGCGGTACCAGGCCGTGGTGGGGCGGGCCGGGCGCCGGAACGCCGACCGCCTGGGCTTGGGAACGACTTGACCGCCATGGAGCCTTGATCTAGGAAGTTAGGGAGCCCTAACAGCCCTGGAGGATTCCTGATGATCAGTGACCGTGGCATGACGTCGTTGCGGGTGGCGGCAACCCTCGCCCACGTCCTCCCCGGGCTCGGTGCCCGGATCCGTCACGGCGACAGGGTGATCCTCGAGGTCGACTCCGGTGGCCTCCACGGGGCATCGGCCCACCCGGCGTCGTCCCCGGCGGCCGAACCCTTCACCTCGGCTGTGAGGCGCATCGCTCCGGGCGGCTTCCGGTGCGCGGTGGCCCACGCCCACCGACGCCGGATCGAGGGCGAGCAGCTCCGCTTCTTGGACCTGGAGCCCGGTTGCGATCCCGTGGTCGACATCCGGGTACCTCGCGGAGGAACCGGGCGTGCCGGCGGCATCTTCTGCGTTCCCGTGGCTGGCCGCTGGCTATGGGGAATGGCCGCCGAGATCGACGCCACCACCGCCTACCGGCTGGGAGCCGAATTGGTGGAGGAGTCGCTGCCCCAGCCGGGCGTGCACGCCCTGGGCATCCGTCCCGACGTCGCCACCGACGTCAGCCTCCTCTACGCCGAGACCTGCACCGGCCCTGGCACCAGCAGCGACGCCTGGGTGCAGGAGCTGTTCGAGTCTCTGCTGGCCCGCTGGACGGTGGCGGACCTGGTCGACCGGCTCACCGAGCGCGTCGACCTCAACCAAGGGCTCTCTTGAGCACCTTCCCCAGCTCGTTGCGGGGCAGCTGATCCACGAACCGGACCTGGCGGGGTCGCTTGTGGCGGGCCAGGTGGTCGCCGACGTGGGCGATGAGGTCGGCCTCGGTCGGTTCGGTGCCGGCCACCGCGACCACCCAGGCCACGATCCGCTCACCGAGGTCGGGATCGGGTTGGCCGGTCACCGCCACCTCGGCCACCTGAGGGTGGCCGAGCAGCACGTTCTCGATCTCGCCGGCACCGATGCGGTAGCCGCCGCTCTTGATCAGGTCGACCGACCGCCTGCCCGAGATGCGGACCGAACCCGACGGCGACCAGGTGGCCAGATCGCCGGTGCGGAACCAGCCGTCGGGCGTGTAGCAGGCCTCGGTGGCGTCGGGCCGTCCGAGGTAGCCGTCGAACAACGTGGGCCCGACGACGTGGATCTCGCCCACGGTGTCGTGGTCGTCGGGATCGATGACGGTGCCGTCGTCGTCCACCAGGCGCAGACCCACCCCTGGGAGCGGCGGCCCGACCGAACCCGGTTCTCCCCTCCCCGCAACGGTGGCCGCGCAGGTGATGAGGGTCTCGGTCATGCCGTAGCGCTCGAGCACGGCCAGCCCCGTGGCGGCGGTGATCCGGTCGCGGTCGTGGGCCGCCAGGCCCGCCGATCCCGAGACGAGGAGCCGGACCCGGGCCACGTCTCGGGCCAACGAGGGGTCCTCGGCCATGGCGTCGGCGAGGCGGTGGTGCATCGTGGGCACGCCATAGTGGACGGTGGCGCCGTCGGCGATGACCGTCGCAACGGTCCGGGGGTCGTAGCGCCCGATGTGGTGGACCGTGCCACCGATCCTCAGCGGGCCCAGGGTGGCGAGCACCAACCCGTGGACGTGGAAGAGCGGTAGAGCGTGGACCCACACGTCGTCGGCCGACAGGTCCCAGGCCATCGCCAGGGCGTCGAGGTCGGCGGCCAGCGCGCGGTGCGACAGCGCCACCCCCTTCGGTGGCCCGGTGGTGCCCGAGGTGTAGACGATCAGGGCGACGTCGCCGGCGGGGGCGCCGGTGCCGGTGCCCGGCCGGTCCGGCCCGTCGGCGGTGGGATCGTCGGGCATGGACGGGTGAGGCGGGGCCCAGGTCCTGGGCAGGCGAGACAGCGTCTCGGGGAGCTCCACCTCATCGGGCGCCACCAACGTGAGGGGACTGGAATCGGCCAGAACGTGAGCCAGCTCGTCGGGGCCGCTGCCGGTGTTCACCGGTACCACGGCGCATCCGGCGCCGAGCGCGCCGAGCAGGCCGATCACCGTGGTGGTCCGCGCCACGGCGGGGACGGCGACCACGGACCCTGGGCTCGCCTGCGCGCTGACCGCCTCGGCGGTGTCGGCCACCCGCCGGCGCAGCTCGCCGTAGGTGAGCGCTCCGTCGGGCATGGAGAGGGCCAGGCGGTCGGCGGCGGGACGGTGGAGGTCGACCAGCGGCGGCGCGGCGGTGGTGGGTTCGGGCACGGTCATGCGGGAGGCTCGCCGAGCAGCAGCTGCACCGGTGCGAGGTGCGGTGCGAAGCCGGGCTCCCACGGGAGGTTTCCCGCCGGGTCGGGCCACGCGAACTGGACGAGTTCGAAGTCCGAGGGCGCTTCTCCCCGCAGTTCGTGGTGCTCGACCAGGGCCGGGAACATCGGCGCGGCCGACGCCGCGTCGACCGGAAGGAAGGCACAGGCCTGGCCTCCGTCGAGCAGGCCGATGAACGCCGCCCCGATGGGCAGGTCGGTCCCGCCGGCGAGGGCGTCGGCGACCAGCCCGAACAGGCCCCGGCAGGCAACCGGGGCTAGGCCGAAGAGGCACAGCTCGGGGAAGCCGAAGCGGTCCTCGAAGCCGACGGTGTACGCGTAGCGGGGGAGCGGCGGGTCGATGTCGACCATGGCCGGCACGGCGTCCATGGCCCAGCCCTCCCGCTCCAGCATGAACTCGACCTTGTCGCGAT
>JAAZBK010000230.1 GCA_012513855.1 Acidimicrobiales bacterium | reverse complement strand
CGTTCAACAACACGATCGTCTCCATCACCGACCAGGACGTCAACGTCCTCGCCTGGGCCTCGGCCGGCAACGTCGGCTTCAAGGGTTCCCGCAAGTCCACTCCGTACGCAGCCCAGATGGCAGCCGAGAAGGCTGCCCGCGGCGCGATGGAGCACGGCGTGCGCAAGGTCGATGTGCTGGTCAAGGGCCCCGGTTCGGGCCGAGAGACCGCCATCCGTTCAATCCAGAACACCGGCATCGAGGTCACGGGCATCAAAGACGTGACCCCCATGCCCCACAACGGCTGCCGCCCGCCCAAGCGGCGCCGGATCTGACGCAGAGGAAGTCATGGCTCGCTACACCGGACCCAAGGTCAAGATCTCGCGTCGTCTCGGAGTGAACATCTTCGAGAACGAGAAGGGCTCCAAGGCCCTCAACAAGCGCCCGTACCCGCCGGGTGAGCACGGCCGCAGCCGTCGCCGCCAGCCCTCCGAGTACCTGCTCCAGCTCCAGGAGAAGCAGAAGGCCAAGTACATCTACGGAGTGCTCGAGCGCCCCTTCTCCAACCTGTACAAGGAAGCCAGCCGCCAGAAGGGCGTCACCGGCGAGAACCTGCTCCGCATGCTGGAGCAGCGCCTCGACAACGTGGTGTTCCGCGCCGGGTGGGGTTCCACCCGCCCGCAGGCCCGCCAGTTCGTCGGCCACGGCATGGTGAACGTCAACGGCCGGCGGGTCGACATCCCGAGCTACCGGGTCCGCAAGGGCGACGTGGTCTCGCTGCGCGACAAGCCCCGTCAGATGATCGTGATCCGCCACAACCTGGACACGATCGACCGGCTCAAGCCGGCCTGGCTGGAGGTCGGCGACGACGGCTTCCAGGTGACGGTGCTCGACCTGCCCAACCGCGAGCAGATCGATGTACCCGTCCGCGAGCAGCTCATCGTCGAGCTGTACTCGAAGTAATCCGCCCGCCGAACCCCTGAGGAAGGCTTCACATGCTGGTCATTCAGCGTCCCACGGTCGAGCCCGTCGGCGAGGAGGAGAACAACCGCCAGCGATTTGCGGTGAGCCCGCTCGAGCCCGGCTTCGGCCACACGCTCGGCAACTCCCTGCGTCGCACGCTCCTGTCGTCGATCCCCGGCGCGGCCATCACTTCGGTCCGCTTCGACGATGCGCTCCACGAGTTCGACACGATCTCCGGTGTCACCGAAGACGTAACCGACATCATCTTGAACCTCAAGGACCTGGTCCTCACCTCGGTCTCCGATGAGCCGGTCACCCTGCGCATCGACGAGCGCGGTGCCGTCGACATCACCGGTGCCCAGATCCAGACCACGGCCGACGTCGAGATCCTCAACGCCGACCACCACATTGCCACCCTCAACGACAAGGCCCGGCTCGCGCTTGACCTCACCGTCGAGCGTGGACGCGGCTACCTCTCGGCCGACCGCGACAAGGGGAACAACACCATCGGTGTGATCCCGGTCGACGCCATCTTCTCGCCGGTGCGGCGCGTCACCTTCCTGGTGGAGCCCACCCGTGTCGAGATGGACACCAACTACGACCGCCTCGTGCTCGACATCGAGACCGACGGTTCCATCACCCCTCGCGACGCCCTGGCGTCGGCCGGCGACACGCTCACCAAGCTCGTGCAGCTCGTGGCCGAGATGAGCGAGGAGCCCCCCACCCTGGAGCTCGGCGAGACCAGCGCCGCCATGGCGTCGTCGCCCGAGCTCGAGACCCCGATCGAAGACCTCGATCTCTCCGAGCGTCCCCGCAACTGCCTCAAGCGCGCCCAGGTCAACACCGTCGGCGAGCTCCTGCGCAAGAGCGAGGACGACCTCCTGGCCATCACCAACTTCGGCCAGAAGTCGCTCGACGAGGTCAAGGAGAAGCTGAACGAGCGGGGCCTGGCGCTCCGCGGGATGG